>JALQUE010000451.1 GCA_023260815.1 Roseovarius sp. | reverse complement strand
CGCCGCAGAGCATGACGTGGTCACCGGGGCCGAAACGATGCACGTCATACCCTTGTCCGATACGTATATCCATTTGATCTCGCAGTATTTTTTCAGCCCGGAGGAAATCCGGGGCATGGGTGATCTTGAGGTTCGACTCGTCCCCGTCGATGATCCGGACGGGGATGCCATGCGCGCGGGCGACCTCGACATCGTCGGCGGCATCGCCTGCATAGGCATGATGTGCCGCAAGAATGTCTTTGAAAACAAAGGCCTGCGGGGTCTGAGCGCGGTAAAGGCCCGTCCGATCACGGGTGCCGGTGACATGGCCATCGGTGCCTTCCCAGAGCGCATCGGTGACCGGCAGGGCCGGCGCCACGGCGCGGGTGCCGGGGGTTTGAAGTTCGTACGATACGTACGAAACATACGCGGGTTTCGTACAACATCTGGCCACATCATGGATCATTGTGTACACAACTTCCCCTTTTTCGGGGGTGGCGGCCAGATAGTCGAGACCATTGCGGACCGATCCCGCGCGCGATGCGGCGCCAGACGTCACCTCGATCCCGTCAGGCGGCGCGAAGAGATGCCCGTCGTCGGGATGCAGGACGACGACAATGCGGCTGATCTCGGGAGTGGCCTTGAACGCGGCCACGGTCCAGTCGATGACGCGCTGACCGGCAAGGGCGCGCCACTGCTTGGGCGTGTCCCCACCTGCGCGGGTGCCGCGACCGGCGGCGACGATGATGGCGGCAATTGTCATGCAAATTGATTACGCGCAGGGATGCACAAGCGCAATGCCGCGCTAATGTGCCTAATTTTTAATCAATGCGCCCTGCGCGATGCGTTTCAGGCCGTGCTTTCATTGTTCAATGCGCATCAAGCGGATAGAAAGACCCAAGTGCTTAAGGATTAATCACGTGACGCCGTCACCCTGTCATACATTGCTATCGATGCCTGTTTTCCTCGCGCCTCTGGCGGGAATCACCGATTTGCCGTTCCGCAATCTGGTGTCGCGCTTTGGCGCCGGTCTGGTGGTGAGCGAAATGGTCGCAAGTCAGGAAATGGTGCAGGCCAAGCCGGGGGTGCGCGAACGCGCCGAACTGGGCTTTGGGATCGAGAACACAGCCGTGCAGCTGGCTGGCCGCGAGGCGCATTGGATGGCCGAGGCTGCGCGCAAGGTGGCGGCCAACGGGGCACGGATCATCGACATCAACATGGGCTGTCCCGCCAAGAAGGTCACCAGCGCCAGCGGAACCGGGGCAAGCGGATCGGCCTTGATGAAAGACCTCGATCATGCGCTGAGCCTGATCGAGGCGGTGGTGGAGGCGGTGGACATTCCGGTCACTCTCAAGACCCGGCTGGGATGGGATGACCGGCTGATGAACGCGCCCGATCTGGCGCGGCGGGCCGAGGCCGCGGGAATCGCGATGATCACGATTCACGGTCGCACACGGTGCCAGTTCTACAAGGGGCGGGCCGATTGGACGGCGATCCGGGCGGTGAAAGAGGCGGTGGAGATACCGGTGATCGCCAATGGCGACATCGTCGGTGCCACCAGCGCGCGGACGGCGTTGCGCCTGTCGGGGGCCGATGGGGTGATGATCGGACGCGGCGCGCAGGGGCGGCCCTGGCTGTTGTCGCAGGTGGCGGCGGACCTGGCCGGGATACCCGCGCCGAATGCGCCGGACGGTCAGGATCTGGTGGATATCGTGATGGGGCATTACGACGAGATGTTGAGATTTTACGGCATGGACCTAGGCAATCGCGTCGCCCGAAAGCATCTGGGCTGGTATCTGGACGATGCCGGGACGGGGGTTGCGCTGCGCAAGCGCGTTCTGACCAGCCGCGACCCGCAGGAGGTGCTGCGATTGCTGCCCGAGGCGATGTGCCATGGCGAGAGGGCAGCGGCATGATCGAACAGAACGACCCGCTTTGGACATCATTGCCGGTGCCGGCATTGCTGCTGGATGACGCCAACCGGATCACCCAGATCAACCCCGCCGCCGAGGGGTTTCTGATGACCTCGAGCAAGGCGATCAACGGTGTGCCGGTCTGGGACAAGCTGATGGTGGATGCGCCGCTGGAAGAGGCGTTCGAGCGCGCGCGCACCAATGCCTCGCCGTTATTCGTCAATGACGTGGATGTGGGCACGGGCGACCGCGCGCCGTTGCAGTGCAACTTGCAGATCGCACCGCTGACCGGCGACGAAGGCTATATGCTGCTGTTGATCTCGCCAAGGGAACTGGCGGGGCGGGTCACACAGGGGCAATCGGTGAAATCGGCGGCCAAGTCGGCGATCGGCATGGCCGAGATGCTGGCCCATGAAATCAAGAACCCGCTGGCGGGCATCACGGGGGCCGCGCAGCTGTTGTCGATGAGCCTGAGCAAGGACGATCTGGAGTTGACCGATCTGATCGTGAGCGAAAGCCGCCGGATCGTGGGGCTGCTGGAGCAGGTCGAACAGTTTGGCAATGTGACGGCGCCCAAGATGCGGGCGGTCAATGTGCATGACGTGCTGGACCGGGCAAGACGCTCGGCGATCCTGGGGTTTGCGGCGGATATGACGATTATCGAGGATTACGACCCGTCGCTGCCGCTGGCGATGGGCGATCCGGACCAGATGTTGCAGGTCATTCAGAACCTGCTGAAGAACGCCTCGGAGGCGGCGGGCCCAGGCGGCGGGGTGATCCGGCTGCACACCTATTACGAACAGTCGTTGCGGGTGCGGCGCGGCGGCGGGGGCAAGTCCTTGCCGTTGCAGATCGAGGTGATCGACGATGGCCCCGGCCTGCCGCCTGATATTGCCGGTGATATTTTCGACCCCTTCGTATCGGGCCGTGAGAACGGCACCGGGCTTGGCCTTGCGCTGGCCGCGAAGATCATTTCCGACCACGACGGATGGATTTCCGTGAACTCGGCACCCGGACGCACGGTGTTTCGCATTTCGTTGCAACGCGCCCCGGACACCCTGCCAGAGACGATTGAGGAGCAAGTCTGATGGATGGCACTGTACTGGTTGCGGATGACGATCGCACGATCCGAACCGTTCTGACCCAAGCGTTGACCCGGGCGGGGTGCAAGGTGCATGCGACATCGTCGCTGACGACGCTGATGCGTTGGGTGGGCGAGGGCAAGGGCGATGTGGTGATCTCGGACGTGATGATGCCGGACGGCAACGGGCTTGAGATGCTGCCGAAGATCGCACAGGACCGGCCCGGTCTGCCGGTGATCGTGATCTCGGCGCAGAACACGATCATGACGGCGATCCAGGCCGAAGAGGCCGAAGCCTATGATTACCTGCCAAAGCCGTTCGATCTGCCGGATTTGATGAAGCGCACGGCGCGGGCGCTGGAATCGCGGGCAAGGATGCCGGCCTCGGCGCGCAGGGTCGAGGATGAGAGGCCCGATGAGCTGCCTCTGATCGGGCGCACGGCGGCGATGCAGGCGCTTTACCGGGTGGTGGCGCGGATCATGAACACCGATCTGCCTGTTTTGGTGACGGGGGAATCGGGGACCGGCAAATCGCTGATCGCGCGGGCGATCCATGATTTTTCGGATCGGCGCACGCTGCCTTTCGTGACGGTGTCGCCGGGCGATCTGACCGATCTGGAGGGGCCGGCGAAGATCATGGCACGCGCCAAGGGCGGCACGATCGTGCTGGACGAGGTGGCCGATCTGGATGCGGTGGCGCAGGGGCGCGTGGTGCGGATGATGGATGCGCCGGGCGATCATGTGCCGCGCTTCATGGCGACCAGTCAGGCGCGGCTGTCGGACCGGATGGAAAGCGGGCTGTTGCGCGAGGATCTGTATTACCGGCTGTCGGGGGCGGTTATCGATGTGCCGTCGCTGCGCGAAAGGGTCGAGGATATCCCCCTGCTGGCGGCGCATTTCCTGGCCCGGTCCGAAAGGGAAGGGAACCCGCCACGGCAATTGTCGGCGGGCGCCGAGGAGTTGATGCGCGCCTATAGCTGGCCGGGCAATGTGCGGCAGTTGGAAAACGCGGTGCGGCGGATTGGCCTGACCGCGCGGGCCGAGGAGATCAGCCGCTCGGAGGTGGAGGCGATCCTTGGCAACCAGCCCGAAGCGCAGCCGGTGCTGGGGCAGGGCAATGGCGAAAAGCTGGCGGCGTCGGTGCAGCGGCATCTCAAGCGATATTTCGACCTGCATGGCACGATGCTGCCGCCGCCGGGTCTGTATGGGCGAATCCTTCGGGAAGTGGAAATGCCCCTGATCGAGATCGCGTTGGATGCGACGGGCGGAAATCAGGCGAAATGCGCCGATTTGCTGGGAATCAACCGAAATACGCTGCGCAAGAAAATCAAAGACCTCGATATTCACGTGACACGCCGCCGCAAATTGATGTAAAACTGCAACAGGCTGTGGCTTTTGAGAAAT
>JALQUE010000399.1 GCA_023260815.1 Roseovarius sp. | reverse complement strand
GTTCCTGTGCAGCCAGCATGCGGGCTTCATCATCGGACAGAACATCCTGCTGGATGGCGGCGGGGTGAACGCCACCCTGTAAGACCGGTGCGCTGTAAGACCGGGGCGCGGTAAGACGGGGGCGCGGCAAGACGGGGGCGCGCGCGGCGCGCGCCTTGCGCCGGGGGTGTCTGTCACCGGGTGTCACGTTTGCGTTGGGCGGGCATGACACGGCTGGCGCAGGCGGCGGGGCCGGGATAATCCTGTGCCAGATCAGGACCAAGGGACCGTTTTTTCATGCAGACGCTGACAGTGATCGCCGTGTTCGGCGGTGTTATCCTTGCCTCTCTCATGGTGGCGCCGCGCCGCGCCACCATCGAGGGGTTCTTCGGAGGGGCCAGCGCCGAGGGGCGCGCACCGGGGCTTTGGGTGCTGGTGCTGAGCCAGGTCACGACATGGATTTTCGCCCGGTCGCTGATGAATGCCGCAATCCTGGGGTATTTCTACGGTATCTGGGGCGTTCTGGCCTATACCGCCTATTATGGCTCGTTCCTGACCGGGGCGTTCATCGTGGGCCGGTTGCGCGACGGCGGCGCCGGATCGGTGCAGGACTGGCTGAGTGCGCGGTTCGGTGCGGCGGGTACGGGGTGCTACAATCTGGTGATCGCGCTGCGGCTTTTGTCGGAGGTCTTTGCCAATCTGCTGGTGGTGGGGCTGATCTTTGGCGCGGCATTGCCGGCCTCGGCGGGGGCCGACACCTGGGCGATCCTGGCGGTGGCGGTGCTGGGGCTTGCCTATAGCGCCTGGGGGGGCTTGAGCGCGTCGCTGCGCACGGATGTCTTGCAGATGCTGGTCTTTCTGGCGGTGTTCGCGGCGGCCTTCGTGGCGTTGCTGACCAGCCCGGAGTTCGATCTGGGCGCGGTGCTGACGGCGCCTGGCACGGCGGGGGCGTGGAACGGGCAGGTCTTGTTGCTGGTGGCGTTGCTGCAGGTGTTTTCATATCCCGCGCATGATCCGGTGATGATGGATCGCGGCTTTATCGCTGACCGGGCCACGACGCGGGCGTCGTTTCTGCATGCGTTCTGGATTTCGTCGCTCTGTATCATTGCCTTCGGCCTTTTCGGCGTGCAGGCGGGGCTGGTGGGTGCGGCCTATGAGGGCGAGCTGTTGGGGACATGGGCGGGGATGTTCCCGGCTTGGGTCTTTGGCGCGCTGCTGGTGTCGCTGCTGATCAGTGCGCTGAGCACGCTGGATTCGGCGCTGGCGTCGGCGGCACGGCTGGTGGTGGATGAGTTGCGGCTTGTCCCGCGCAGCCTGACGGGCGGGCGCATGACGATGGTGGTGTTCATGGCGCTGGGCACGGTGCTGACGCTGTGGGGCAACCAGACGCTGTTCGATGCGGTCGCGGTCAGCGGCACGGCCAGCATGTTCCTGACGCCGGTTCTGGTGGTCGGGTTGGTGATGGGGCGGGATGTCGCGCTTTGGGCTTATCTGGCGGCGTTCGCGGCGGCGATGCTGGGGGCTGCGGCCTATTTCGCGCGCGACACCGCGCTGGTCGCGGGGCTGTTGCCTGAGGCGCATAAATACGAACAGCTTCTGGTGATCTGCGTTGCGGTTCTGATGGTGGGATTTGCCGCCGTTCTGGCAGGGATGCGGCGGCGGGCGTGATCCGAAGGGATCAGCGCGCGCGCAGCGGCTTGCCGTCGGGCAGCGAGATATTGGCCACCTGTTCGGAGATCGGATCGTTCGAGAGCGGGTGCAGTTGCGCGCTGTAATCTTCGGGCGTGCCCATCCGTTCCCAAGCGCCGTTCACATAGACTTCGAGCCCGGAGAAGGCGGCCTTGTAGCCCATCTTGGGGCTGCCGGGCACCCAGTAGCCGAGATACACATGGGGCAGGCCGTTTTCGCGGGCGATCTCGATATGGTCGAGGATGATATAGGTGCCCAAGCTGTCGCGTGGGCGGTCGGGGTCGTAGAAGGAATAGACCATGCTGACCCCATCCTCGAGCACGTCGGTCAGGCAGACGGCCACCAGATCGCCGGTTTCGCTGTCGGTATATTCCACGACGCGGGTGCGGATCGGCGTTTCTTCGATCATGGCGGCGAATTCGAACGTGTCCATGTCGGCCATGCCGCCATCGGCGTGCCGATGTTCCAGATAGCGGCGGAAGAGGCTGTATTGTTCTTCGGTCGCCCAAGGCGAGGTGGCGCGGCGTTCCAGGCGGGCGTTGCGGTTCCAGGTGCGGCGCTGGCTGCGCGACATGGCGAAGTCGGCCACGTTGACCCGCGCCGACAGGCAGGCCGAGCATTCGGCGCAGGCGGGCCGGTAGAGCACATTCTGCGAGCGACGAAAGCCCTGTTTCGAGAGGCTGTCATTGAGCCGCTGAGAGCCTTCGCCCTGCAGGGCGGTGAACAACTTGCGCTCCATCCGCCCCTCGAGATAGGGGCAGGGCTGCGGAGCCGTCACGTAGAATTGGGGCGCTATCGGCAGCGTGTGGCGCATGGTCTGTCTCTGGTCCTCCGACCGGCACGGTATCAAGCCCGAAGGCTTGCGCCAAGGGGGTAAAGACGTGTCGTCAGCTAGTCGCGCGGCGGTTCAGGGCAACCGTGCCGAGGACGTGGTCAGACAGGCCCTGGGCGCGTGCGGTGGTCAGCATCAGCACCACGGAAATCACCTGCAGGAACGGCAGCGCGAACGACACTGTTAGGCCGAGCGTGTGCAAAAACGCCAGTGTCAGATCGAATCGCCGCCCGTCCAAGGTGCGAAATTCGATCGCCACCAGCCGCATCCCCCATGTCGCCGAGCCGCGCGCGATCGTGGTCACGCGGTAGCCAAAGCCGACGAACAACAAGAGCGCCGGAAAGAACAGCAGGCCGGTAAAGGCGGTGAAGGGCAGAATGGCAAGGCAGATCAGCAGGATCAGGATCGTGTCCACGATCCAGGCGATCAGACGCTTGACGGGCACATCCCGATAGAATTCGGGCTGTGTGACGGGATCGGGGGTGTGCCAGGTATAATCGCTCATGATGCGGGGAATATAAGGCGTCGGGCCGATCCGGGGAAGGCCCGGACCGGCAAAAGCTGTGGGGTCATGGCCCGGTCATGCCCGGTCATGCCCGGTCGGGCGCCGAGGGGGCGTCGGGGTCTGTCGCGACCGGATGGGAGGCGGTGCGCGCGCGGTCGGACATGAACTGGTCGAACTCGGACTTGTCGCGCGCGTCGCGCAGGCGTTGGAGAAACGCCTCGAACTCGGTTTGGTCCCGCTCCAGCCGCGAGAGGGTGTCGGCGCGGTAGGCATCGAAGGCGGAATTGCCGGTGGGGCCAGTCTGGACGGGGACACGCGCGGCGCGCGGACCCGAGCAGGTGACTTTGCCACGCCAGAGCATATAGCCCAGCAGGGCCAGGCCAAGCGGCCAGACCAGCACGAAGGCAAGGACCATCGCGGCGATCCAGGCGGGCTTGCCGCGGGCGTCCATCCAACCCTCGGCGCGGGCGAGCCAGCCGAAGGGGGGCTGTGCTGTGGTGTGTGTCTGCGAGGTGGCGAAGCTCATGCGGGGTGTCCTTTCGATTGGGTTCTGGTCGATTGGGTTCTGGTCGGTTGGGTTCTGGTCGGTTGGGTTTTGGATGTTAAGTTTGTTTACATACGCCAAGCTGGGACGTGGCAAGCGGCTCTGCAAGAGGGTATGTGAATGTTTTTTACATTAGGTGACGTAACGTCATGTCGGGGACTGCAGCGGCGGGGCGGCTGATATGCATGAAGAGTGGGCCGCAAGGCACTGAAATACATCGAGTATCGCATGACACGGTTGCCACGTGTCGGCGGGTTTCCTTGCGGGCGGCGGTGGGTTTCGGCCATCCCCGAGATTGCATTCCGGGAATTTTCGGCGAAACATCCCACACAGAATATTACCGAAGAGACCGCATTTCAGCACGCCCCCCGAAGGGCGCCTTGTGTTTCGTGACGAGTGACGACGTGTAAGGGAGAAAGCTTTTGAAAGACGATATTTTGATCGAACGGGCGTTGTTCGATGTGTTTGGCCTTGATGCGCCGGATGCTGCCATCCTCGAGACGATCCGGGCCGAATTGACCGTAAACGAGCTGCGTGCGGGCGATGTCCTGATGCGCGAGGGCGATCCGTCGGATGCGCTGTTCATCTTGTTGCGGGGGCGGCTGATCGTCAGTCTGGGCGCGGGCGACGGCGAGACATTCATCGGGGAAATCCGGCAGGGCGAGACGATCGGGGAAACCGGGCTGGTCATGCAGACACCGCGCAACGCGACGGTGCGGGCCTCGCGGGCGTCGACGGTGGCGCGGATCGGGGCCGACAGTTTCGACCGGGTGCTGGGGCAGTATCCGCAGCTGAGCCTTGCCATCGCGCGCACGCTGATCACCCGCGAGACGCGCAATTCCGGGCCGCGCCATCCCGGTTATGTGCCCGAGACGCTGTGTCTGGTGGCGGTGACGCCGGGGGTCGATCTGCGCGCGCTGGCCGATGGGCTGGCGGCACGGTATGACGCGCCGGTCACCATCGTCGAGCAAAGCGCGGATATTGCCGCGGGGCGGCACGCGATCCACAAGGGCGAGCGCGACACCGATCTGGTGATCGTGCTGGCCGGCCGTGCGGACAGCGATTGGGCGCGGATGGCCGTGGCCGAGGCCGATGAGGTGGTTCGCGTGGCCGATGCGGGTGCCGATCCCGCGCCAGACCCCGAGGAGGCGACACTGGACCGGGCGGGGGGCGTGCTGCCGCGCCAGACGCTGTTGCTGATCCATCCCGACGACACCCGCAGCCCGACCGGTACCGCGGATTGGCTGGCGATGCGCAGGCTGGACCGGCATCTGCACATGCGCCCGGGCCATGTCGAGGATCAGGGCCGGGTCGCGCGCATCCTGACGGGGCGCGCGGTGGGTCTGGTGCTGGCGGGGGGCGGCGCGCGGGGGGCGGCGCATCTGGGCGCGATCCGGGCGCTGGCCGAGGCGGGCATCGTGCCGGACATGGTGGGGGGCACGTCGATCGGGGCGGCGATGGCGGCGTGGTATGCGATGGGCTTGCGGGGCGCCGATCTGGAACGGGCGGCGCGCAGGGTGTTCGTGGACAGCGGCGGGCCGACGAATGACTGGAACCTGCTGCCCATGATCTCGTTGGTGAAGGGGCGCAAGACCCGCGATCTGGGTCAGCGGGCAATCCGCGAGGCGACCGGCGGCGATATCGGGATCGAGGACACATGGACGCCGTTTTTCTGCGTCTCGGCCAATTACACCACCCAGATGCAGACCGTTCTGCGCGCGGGGCCATTGTGGCGCGCGCTGACCGCGACCTATGCGATCCCCGGCGTGTTGCCGCCGGTGCCGATGAATGGCGGGCTGCATGTGGATGGCGGAGTGGTCAACAACCTGCCCGTCGACGTGATGGAGCAGTCAGGGGCCGCGCGCACGGTGGCGGTCGATCTGCTGGGGCCACCCAACCGCGCGCTGGAGCTGGAGGATCTGCCGTCGAATTTTGCGCTGTTGATCGACCGGCTGCGGGGGCGGCGCAAGCGCAAGTACCGCGTGCCGGGGCTGGTGTCGATCCTGTTGAATTCCACGGTGCTGAGTTCGCTGGAGCGCCAGCGCGAGAT
>JALQUE010000363.1 GCA_023260815.1 Roseovarius sp. | reverse complement strand
CCTTTGAGTTCCGGCGATCCTTCGGCCTCTTTGTTTTCGTCCTTGATCTCTTGATGCGACATCCGCAGCTTTTTCTGATGCGAGATGATCTGCCATGCAAGATCCAGCCCCGCGATGACAAACAGAACCAGCAGAACGGCCAAGGAGACCTTTGCGACGGATTGGGCGAGCACTGCTATCGCCTGTCCGGGGGGCATGTGGGACGTGCGCCCAAGCGGTCCCAGCAAAGGCAACAGCGCCAGCAGGGCAACTGTCATCACCAGCCCTGTTTTCAGAATGGCCTTGCACAGTTCGACCAGCGCGGTCATCGACACCATGCGCCCCATGCCGGATACCGGGTTCAGCCGAGACGCCTTGAAGCCAAAGCCCTTGGTTGAAAAGGTGATCCCGTCGATCATCGCCTGTGTCGCGAAGATCACGATGATCAGCGGCAGGCCCATCGCCAGCGTCACCGTCACCAGCCACAGCCCCATCTGTTCCAGCCGCAGCAGCAAAAGCGGCTGCAGGTCTGTGGCGCGCGGCAGCACGAAGGCGCTGCTCCAATAGCCAAGCAACCGATCCATGGCATGGGCAAAGAGATAAAGCAGTGCTGCACCGCCGGTCAGTGTGGTGAAGACAAAGGTTTCGCGCGATGTCAGGATTTGACCGTCTTTGCGCGCATCTTCCTTGCGTTTCTGTGTCGGGTCCTCGGTTTTTTCCTGACCGTCATCCTGCCCCTCAGCCATTGCCTGCGGCCTCCAGCATGGCCCGCAACGCCATCAGCGCGGCATCCACGGTGTCGGCCAGAACCGGCGCGACGGTCGGCGCCGTCACAAAGAGCAGCAATACGGTGGCGAAGATGGTCAGCGGAAACCCGAACGAAAACACGTTGAGTTGCGGTGCAGACCGCGTCATCACGCCGATCACGATGTTGAGCAGCAAGAGAACCGAGACCACCGGCATCATCAGACGCGCGGCAAGATCCAGCATGATCGAGCCTGTGGACAGACCGGCTTTGATCATGGCTTGCGCATCGAGTCCCTGACCTGGGGGCAGGATGCGCATGCTTTCCACCATCATCGACACGGCCAGAAGGTGGCCGTCCAGCGATACGAAGGTGGCAATCAGAAACAGGGTGAAAAATTGACTGATTACAGGTGATTGCGTGCCGCTGGTCGGATCAATTTGGGCGGCGAAGCCAAGGCCTGCGGTGGCGGCGATCCAGTCTCCGGCGATCGCGGCCGCACCGAAAATGATCTGCAGCACCAGGCCGCCGGCCACCCCGATTGCCAGCTCGCGGATCACAAGGCCGACCGCATCAAGCCGTGACAGCATTTCAGGATCCGGAAGCGGCGCGACCGAGAAAACCGGCATCGCCAGCACGGCTGCGAACAGAATGCGCACCGGCAGAGGCACGAACCGTGCCGAGAACAAAGGTGCTGCCAGCAGGAACGCGCCGATCCGAAGCATGGCGAACAGGTATTGCAGCGCCATGCCCATCACCTCGGACAGTTCCAGGCCGGGGATTGCGGCGGCCCCCATTTCAGCGCAGCGTCCCGATGGTGTCGAACACGTAGCGGAAGTAATCCGACAGCGTCGACAGCATGAAGCCTGATGCCAGCGCCATGGTCAGCATCACGATCGCCATTTTGGGCACGAAGCTGAGTGTGGCCTCGTTGATCTGGGTGGCGGCCTGAAAGATGCCGATGACCAGGCCCACGGCAAGGGCGACCCCCAGAACCGGACCGGCGATCAGGATGATGTTCCAGTAGGCGATCTGGAGATTTGCGATATTGGCGTCAAAATCCATCTCTGCTCAGACCCCTTGAAAGCTGCCGGCAAGCGAGCCCATTGTCAGCGCCCAACCATCCACAAGAACGAACAGAAGCAGTTTGAACGGCAACGAAATAAGGATCGGCGACAACATCATCATACCAAGCGCCATCAGGATCGAGGCGATCACCATGTCGATGACCAAAAACGGCAGGAACAGAAGAAAACCGATCTGGAACGCCGTTTTCATCTCGGATGTGAGATATGCTGGCAGCAGCACCGACATCGGCACGTCTGCGCCGGTTTCATAGGGGGCGTCGCCGGCAAGGTTGGCGAACATCATAAGGTCATTCTGGCGGGTGTTCTCGAGCATGAAGCCCGATACGATCTCGCGGGCGATGGCCATGGCGGGCTGTGCAGCCAAGCTGCCATCCAGATAAGGCGACAGCACCCGTGCATCGAGTTCGCTCAGGACCGGTTGCATGACGAAGAAGGTCAAGAACAGCGCCAGCGCGATCAACACCTGATTGGGTGGCGTCTGTTGGGTGCCAAGCGCCTGACGAAGGATCGACAGGACAATGATGATCCGCGTGAAGGCCGTCATGCCCAGCACAAGCGACGGCAGCACCGTCAGGGCCGTCATCAGCGCGAGGATCTGTAGTGACAGAGAATAGGTCTGCTGCCCGTCGCCATCCGACAAGGTGAGCATTGGCAGACCTTGCGCGTGCAGCGTTCCCGGCAGCAGGACAAGGGCGCATAGACAGAGGATCAGGCGCATACCGAACCCTCCGTACCATCGGCCTCGGCGGGTAGGGGCATGATCTCGATGCCGCCGCGCCGTCCGGCCACGACCAGCATTTTCCGGCCCTCGGCCTCGATCAGGAACGCGCGCGCCTCGTTGCCGAGCGCTGTTCCGCCAAGGCAGGTGATGGCGCGCGGTTGGGTCAGCATGCCGCCGATTCTGGGGCGGAACCGCCAGATGAGCGCCCAGGCAAGGATCAGGACGGCCAGAAAGGCCGCCGTGATGAAAAGTTCGTTCGCAATGTCGGTCATGCCGCGTTTTCCCGGATCAAGTCACTGATCCGATACGCAGCATGTTTCGTGCCATGCGCCTCAGATCTGGTCGATGCGATCCTTGGGGTCGACGATTTCGCTGAATCTGATTCCGAACCGTTCCCCGACGACAACCACTTCGCCGCGCGCGATCTGCGTTCCGTTCACCAGGATGTCCAACGGATCGCCGGCCATGCGGTCCAACTCGACCACGGCGCCTTCATTCAGGCGCAGCAGGTCTTCGAGGGTCAACCGGGCGTGACCGACTTCAACGGTCATGTTGACTTTGATCCGCGAAAGCCGCCCAAGGGCAATATCTGATTGGGGCGGGGTCGCCGGATCGCTGGCAGGTGCGTCGGCGTCTGGGGCTGTGGTTGCGTCTGTCATGATATCCTCATTGGTGGGGGAAGGCGCGTTTCAGGCTGACGGCCGAACGTCCGGCGACATCACCCAGTTCTGCCTCGAACATCGGTTGTCCTTCGACCAGCAGCCGCAGATCGGGCGAAAGGTCGAGCGTCATCAGTTGCCCTGGCCGGGCATTTTGCAGGTCGGACAGCGCCACCACGGGTTCGGCCAAGCGGGCCGACACGTCAAGCGGCACTGACAGCACCGCCCTTTCAAGGCGTGCCCGCCAGCCGAGATCCTCTTCCAGAATGTCCGACTGCGCCCGCGACCGTAGCAGAGGGGCGATCGGTTTGAGCGTCTGGATCGGGTAGAGGATGTCGATATTGGCTGGATCAACGCCAGGAAGCTGCATGATGAAAGAGCAACAGACGATCATGTCCTTGCCGTCGACGAAGGTCGCGAATTGCAGGTTTTCCTCGTGGCTCTGAATCTGAAAACTGAGCGAGGTCAGATCCCGCCACGCCTGTGACAGCGCCCTGTTGAGACCCTCGGTGACCAGTTCGATCACACGTGCTTCGGTGGCGGTGAATTCCTGTCGGCGCAGGGTCGGCTTTCGGAGGGTGCCTCCGAAATAGGCATCCGTCAGGAGGGACACGAAAGATGGTTGGAGGACGATCATCTGTGCGCCACGCAACTCTTCGATGCGGCTGAGCGTCAGTGAGGTGAAGTTGTCCTGTTCGTCGCAATATCGTGAAAAGCTTTTGATTTCAGGGGGAAACCCGGAAATGCGCGGATGAAACCGCAAAAACGGAAGAAACACGCCACGAGCCACGCGGCAAAAGCGTTCGTTGACCATGCGAAGTCCGTGGTAGTCGCCCAGCATGGCCTGATTGTCATGACCCAGCTTGTAGGGCTTGACGTTGGCGCCGGGATCCGACGCATCATTGTCCAGGTTTTTCAGGCCGTCGACGAGGGCGGCCACTTCACTGCTTGACAGCTTGTTGCGGGGAGCACGTGCCACGACAGTCTCCTATTGCAGAACGAAGCTTGGAAAGA
>JALQUE010000251.1 GCA_023260815.1 Roseovarius sp. | reverse complement strand
ATGAAGGTTGTGATCGACACGCTGGTCGAACAGGGCAAGCGCGATGACTATATCGTGCTCGTGGGCGGCGCTCCGTTGAACGAGGAATTCGGCAAGGCGATCGGCGCCGACGCCTATTGCCGCGACGCGGCCGTGGCTGTGGAAACCGCCAAGGAATACGTCAAGCGCAAGCACAATCAGGCCGCCACCGCCTGAGCGGGCACAGGCACGCAGGCCGAAACCACCACCGATGGCACCGGCCCGCCACATGCGCGGGCCGTTTGCGTTCAGGTTTGCGTTCAGGGGGATGCCATGACAGATCTGCCCGATGACACGACCCTCACCGAAACCGGCGCCGACCTGCGGTGCGGCGCGGGGCGCATCCTGCTGATCGCCTGTGGCGCTTTGGCGCGTGAGATCCTTGCCCTGATCCGGATCAACGGCTGGGATCATATGGATCTCCAATGCCTGCCCGCCAAGTTGCATCTCTATCCGGACCGCATCGTCACCGCGGTGGACGATGCCGTCACCCGCAATCGCGACCACTATGAGCGGATTTTCGTGGTCTATGCCGATTGCGGCACCGGCGGTCTTTTGCAAGCCAAGTGCGACGCTCTCGAGGTTGAGATGATCCCCGGCCCGCATTGCTATGCATTCTTCGAAGGCAATGACGCTTTCGCCGCCCATGCCGAAGACGAAATCACCGCCTTCTACCTCACCGATTTCCTCGTCAAGCAATTCGATGCGTTCGTGTGGAAACCCATGGGGCTGGACCGGCACCCAGAGCTGCGCGACATGCTGTTCGGCAATTACACCAAGCTGGTCTATCAGGCGCAGACCGACGATCCCGCGCTTGTCGCCAAGGCCCGCGACTGCGCGGACCGGCTGAGCCTGGAGTTTGAATACCGGTTCACCGGCTATGGCGATCTGGCCACGGCACTGGAACGTCAGGCCAAGGTCACCTGACTCACACGCTGATGCACACGACCGGGCGCGTGGCACCCGGCCCTTGGCGCCTAGGCCGCCTCGGCGGCCACGTTGCGGATCCGTTCGATCATCGCGCGCAAGCCATTGGATCGCTGCGCCGACAAATGGTCGTTCAGCCCAAGTCGCGCCAGTTCTGCGGGCGCATCGACCTTGGTCACCTGCTCCACCGGAACGTCATTATACAGCGCCTTCAACACCGCGATCAAACCGCGCACGATCATCGCATCGCTATCGCCTTCGAAACTGAACCGCCCACCCTCGATCTTCGGGTGTAACCAGACCTGACTGGCGCACCCATCGACCTTGGTGGCCGGCACCTTCAGCGCATCGTCCAGCGCGTCCATTCCCCGGCCCCGGTCGATCACATACCGATACCGGTCCTCCCAATCGTCGAGAAACTCGAAATCCGCAACGATATCCTCAAAAGCCTCAGCTGCCATGACATGCTCCAATCCTGTCGCCCAAGACCTAGGCAGACACGCCCACAAGGTCCAGACCCAGCTTGCACCTTTTCAACGCAGCCCGGATAGGATAACCGGAAAGAAAGGCAGAAGGGCGGTTGTTATGCGGAAATCTCTTGCAGGTCTGGTAATCCTTTCGTTGACCCTGTCGGCATGTGGCGGCTGGCGCGATTCACGCGTCAATCCGTCCAACTGGTTCGGCAACAGCCGGTCCGAGCCTGTGGCCCAGCCTCAGAGCGCGGCACAGACCAACCCGCTGATTCCCGAGCAAACCAGCCTCTTCCGGCGTCGCGCGGTCGACGAAGTCTATGAAGGCACCCCTGTCGATCAGATCACCGCGCTTGCGGTCGAGCGCACCAGCAGCGGCGCCATCATCCGTGTCGAAGGCGTCACCCTGCGCCAAGGCGCCTATGATGTGCGCCTGACCTCGGAAACCCAAGGGGAACCGGTCAACGGCGTGCTGGAACTGACGCTCGCGGCGGTGCAACCCGACACCACACCTCAGGGGCCGGAACAGACCCGAACGGTCACCATCGGCCGCGCCCTTTCGGAAAATGACCTGTCCGAGATCACCACCGTCCGGGTGATCGGTGCGCGCAACGTCATGACCACCGGGCGCTGATCGCCCCCGCCGTCCTTACAGGTCGACGGTGCAGATATCGTTGCCCTTTGCGGCCAGGGCAATCTTTCCCTCGCAGAGCCGGATCGCATCCTGACCGAACACGTCGGCCCGCCATCCGCTCAGCGCGGGAACGTCCCGTTCACCCGCCGCGATCATGTCCAGATCCGACGCACTGGCGATCAGCTTGGAGGCAACACCAAAGCTTTCGCTCTTGGCCTTCAGCAGCACCCGCAGCAGATCTGCCAACGCCGGGTTTACCTGCATCTTGGCCGCCGAATTGTCCACCTTGGGCATGTCTTCAGGCGGACAGTTCAGACCGGCTTGCACCGCCTTTAGGATCCCATCCGCGATTTCGCCCTTGCGCGCCTCGCGCAACAACAGCCGCGACCGCGACAGATCCTCATGGGTCGCAGGCTTGGTCGAGGCCAGCTCGACCAGCGCATCATCCTTGTAGACCCGGCTGCGTGGCACATCGCGCGCCTGTGCATAGTCCTCGCGGAACCGCGCCAACTCGCGCACGATGGCCAGAAACCGCCCCGACGCGTTGCGCGTCTTGACCCGCTTCCAGGCCTCGTCCGGGTTGACCCGATAGGTCTCGGGCGCGGTCAGAACCTGCAGTTCCTCGGTCACCCATTTGTGCCGGTCGGACTGCGCCAGCTTGCGCGCCAGAAACTCATAGATGTCGCGCAAATGGGTCACATCGGCCAGCGCGTATTTCTTTTGCGCATCGGTCAGCGGGCGGCGCGACCAATCGGTAAAGCGCGATGTCTTGTCGAGCTGCTCCTTGGCGATCTTTCGCACCAGCGTCTCATAGCCCACCTGCTCGCCAAAGCCGCAGACCATCGCGGCCACTTGCGTGTCGAACATCGGATGCGGAATCACCCCCGCGTCGACATAGAAAATTTCCAGATCCTGTCGTGCGGCATGAAACACCTTCACCACGGTTTCGTCGCGAAACAGGTCGTATAGCGGCGCCATCGACAGATCACCTGCCAAGGGGTCCACCAGCACCGCATCATCCGCGCCTTTGCCGGGCACCGCCAGCTGTACAAGGCAGAGCTTGGAATAATAAGTGCGCTCGCGCAGAAACTCGGTATCCACGGTGACATAGTCAAACTGGCGGGCGCGGGTGCAGAACTGCTCGAGTTGCTCGGTTGTCGTCAACGTTTTCATGAAATCTTGTCTGCTCCTGCTCCGGGCCATTCGTCCGGTATAAGACAAAGCCGGGGGGAAATGAAATGCCCTTGCATATGTCAGGGCATCAGGACGGGCCGGCGATCGCCGCCCGCGAACCGGCGCAACACAGCCGGGTACAACGCATGTTCCAACTCCAGAACCCGCGCCGCCAGTGTCTCGGGCGTGTCGCCGGGCCGCACATCGACACGCGCCTGCCCCAGAACCGGGCCATCGTCCAGTTCCGCCGTCACCTCGTGTACCGTGCAGCCCGCCTGGGCATCGCCCGCCTCAAGCGCGCGGGCATGGGT
The DNA here is from genome assembly GCA_023260815.1 of Roseovarius sp. Lineage (GTDB taxonomy): Bacteria > Pseudomonadota > Alphaproteobacteria > Rhodobacterales > Rhodobacteraceae > Roseovarius. The sequence goes on along the minus strand of JALQUE010000251.1, from coordinate 1,980 downwards.
CTTAAGCCCGCGATACTTGGGCAAAAGCGACGGGTGAATGTTCAGCATCCGACCCTGCCAGCGTCGCACGAAGCCTTCGGTAAGCACCCGCATGAAACCCGCAAGACAGATGATATCCGGCGCGTGACGCTCAAGTTCGTTCTGCAACGCCGTCTCGAACGCAACCCGATCCCCCTTGAAAGGCCGGTGATCGACCACCGCCGTTGGAATGTCGCGCGCGCGCGCCTTGTCCAAACCTCCGGCATCGGCGCTATTGGCCAGCACCAGCACCGGGCGCGCGGGGTGATCGCCGGTCATGCTGTCGACCAGCGACACCATGTTGGACCCGCCCCCGGAAATCAGGATCGCGACGCGTTTGGTCACGCAAGGCGCCCCGTATAGGCCACTCCTTCGGTCGCCGTGACGCAACCCAGCCGGGTGACCGTCTCGCCAGCCTCGGTCAGCAGGACGGTCAGCGCATCGGCCCGGTCGGCCTCGACCGCCAGCACCATGCCGATCCCGCAATTGAAGGTCTTGAGGATCTCGGCCTGCTCCATGCCGCCTTGCGCGCGCAGCCAGTCAAAGACCGGCGGCAGCGCCCATGCATCCAGATCCATCTCGACGCCAAGACCCTCGGGCAGAAAACGCGGCACGTTCTCGGTCAACCCGCCGCCGGTGATATGCGCCAGCGCATGCACCCCGCCCGCCTGTATCGCCGCCAGCGCCTGGCGCACATAAAGCCGGGTCGGCGTCAGCAACACCTCACCCATGGTGCCCTCGGCCCAAGGGCAGGCATCCTGCCATCCCAGCCCCGACATCTCGACCAGCTTGCGCACAAGACTGTAGCCGTTGGAATGGATGCCGTCGCTTGCCAGCCCGAGCAGAACATCGCCCTCGACCACGCCCGCCGGTAGATCCGATCCGCGCTCCATCGCACCCACGGCAAAGCCCGCCAGATCGAAATCCCCGTCCGGATACATGCCCGGCATCTCTGCGGTTTCTCCGCCGATCAGCGCACAGCCCGCGCGCACACAGCCTTCGGCGATCCCCTCGACAATGCGGGCGGCCTTGTCGGTGTCCAACTTGCCGGTGGCGAAATAATCCAGAAAGAACAGCGGCTCGGCACCCTGACACACCAGATCGTTGACGCACATGGCGACCAGATCGATCCCCACGCCATCCACGGTGCCGGTATCGATCGCGATCCGCAGCTTGGTGCCCACACCATCGGTCGCGGCGACAAGGATCGGATCGGTGTAACCTGCCGCCTTCAGATCGAACAGCCCACCGAACCCGCCCAGACCGGCCATGACACCGGCGCGATTGGTGCGCTTGGCCGCCGGTTTGATCCGGTCCACCAACGCGTTGCCCGCGTCGATATCCACACCGGCATCGGCATACGTGATCCCATTCCTGCGCTCGGTCATCTTGGGCCCTCCAGACGAATTCGCCACTCCGTTAGACGATCCCCCTGCCCTGTGCAATCTGAAAGCCTTGACGCCCCCGACCCGCGTGCTTACGAAAGCGCCAGGTCGGGCCTGTAGCTCAATTGGTTAGAGCAGAGCGCTCATAACGCTTTGGTTGGGGGTTCGAGTCCCTCCGGGCCTACCATCCAACCCTTTGAAATCAAGTATTTCCCGTGCACGCCAGTCCCATGGCAGGCAAGGTCAGGCATCTGATAAATCGCGCCGGCAGCTATCACGCAAGGCTAGGGGCTGTTGACGTTCAGGATTCCTGTTTGGTGTGAGTTCTGATTCATGGTTGCCATCAGAGGAGAGCAGCCTTGACCTGCCCTGACCGACGCCCATTGGGCGATCATCGAACCGTTCTGTTTTGGAAAGCACACTCATCCTGGCCAGACTGGAGGCGATCCGCGGTTGTTCATGGAAGCGGTCTTATGGATTATGCGGACAGGTGCAGTGGCATGAATGGCCTACAGAGCTTGTGCATTGGAACTCAGTCTTCAAACGCTTCCGGCGTTGGGTCCAAGCCGTTGTATTC
>JALQUE010000219.1 GCA_023260815.1 Roseovarius sp. | reverse complement strand
TGGTGCTTGTTTCGCCTTTGGAACTTCGCACGAACGCCCAAGGCTTTCGAGTTGCGCCCACCGCTTGATGCGCATGTGTCGCTCACGGCGACCAGCTTTCAAGCGAGCTTTCATTGAATTTTGTTGACGAGACATGGCCTGGAAACAGCGCATCAATGGAGCGCGAGATAAAAGGGTTGCCGCATTCGGCACGCAACTGTCTGTTGTTACTGACTTTATTCAGCCGCACCCCTTTACGTGATGCGGCGACAATACGGTTAACGCACTGACTTCGCGGGAATAATTCAGCGGCACATTCCCCATGGGCGTTTTTTGCGGCGTCAAATTCAACGCAAAATCATATATTTACGTGCCTTTAAGCGGCAAGGGTTGGAGGGTTGCCGTGCGATTTCTTCATCACCATCAGACACCTAGGCACGTGTTGCCGCACCTATTTTATCTTGGGTTTCCTGCTGTTTGATTAAACCGGCTGTAAGGCCGCGATCTAAGCCATTAACACGTTTAGATCGTCGCTTAATCAATCTGTAGTTGCCAACTCTCAGAACCAACGCGTAACTTGGGCCAACCACTATATAGTGTAGGCAGTTGAATATCGGAGGTTAAATCGTTGGCATCTCATCCATATATATCGGGCGCAGGCAATATTTCGCAAATGATTGGGTTTCTGAGAAAGAACTTCCCTGCGACTGTCACATCTGAAACGGTCAAGAAGTTTGGCTTGGCATCAAATAACGAGAGTTACGTTATCAATGCCCTCCAGTTCATTGGCGCGATTGACGAAGAGGGCAAGCGCACCGAGAAGGGGCATGATGTGTTCGTGCTCGGCGATGACGATTTTCCAAGTGCGTTCGAAGGGCTTGTCAAAGAAGCATACAGCGACCTTTTCGAACTGCGTGGCGATGACGCGTGGTCGCTCAGCAAGAAAGAACTCACATCGTATTTCCGATCCACTGACAAGACCAGCGAGGCGATAGGTGGCAGGCAGGCGGCGGTGTTCATCACGTATCGCGCACTAGCCGGTCATGAGCAATCAAGCGACAAACCCGCACCTAGCGCGACCAAGTCTGGGCCCAGCGTCAAAGCAAAACCTGCGGCTGCGAAAAAGGCGACAGGTGCGGAGATGAAGACCGCGACCAAGGCCACCGAGAAAGCGAATACGAACGACCAGCGCCGTGACATGGCGTTGACCGTTCGAGTCGAGATAAATCTGCCGGCAAACGGGACGAAGGAAACTTACGATGCAATCTTCAAGAGCATCAAAGCGAACCTAATTGATGACTAGCGCATTCCGGACATTCGAGCAGTTCGTGAGAAACGCGGGGGGGTTGAGCAATGGACCAGAGGCAGACGAAGAAAAAGGGGTCCAATCGCATCCGTTCGACGAGCGCAACATTCATCCTGAAATCACCACAGTTGCGCTAAAGCTCTTCGATGACGGACACTATTCACAAGCCACGTTCGAAGCGTTCAAATACCTCGACAACAAGGTGAAGAAGCTTTCGAAAATCAAGGACAGCGGCCACAAGTTGATGATGGCTGCGTTTGCAGAGGCGAACCCCAAGATTAAACTCACCGCGTTGTCCACACAGAGCGAAGTTGATGAGCAGATGGGTTACAAGTTCATCTTTGCGGGTGCAATGTCAGCAATACGCAACCCAAGAGGGCATGACAATCTGATTGATCCCATTGATCGTTGTCTCGACCATTTGTCATTCGCTTCCGTGCTCCTTCGACGACTTGAAGCCACGCTCGCGTAAAACGGTCAAGCCAGTGCTGGCGAAAGTCCAGCATGTCGTCGCGGGTGATGTTGGCGATCTCCTTGTCGGCGATGATCGCCACGAAGTTCTTCACCGCCTTCTTGCGCGGCGCTTCCCAGCGGCGCAGCTGGTCCTCGCTCTTGCCCAGCGTCTTTTCCTTGGCACGCGTCCAATAAAGCTCCAGCGCCTTGCTGACCGTGATGCGTGGCTCTGGGACGGTGCCGAGAAGGGCAGCGGCTTCGATGGCATCGGGTTGCTTCGCCGGGGCTGGGATCGCCTCGACGCGCTCGACGACTTCCTCAACCGGCAACTTGGCCACCGCCCCCGCATCCAGATACCGAAAGCCGCGCGCCCGAGCGAGGTCGCGCGCGGCCTCGTAACGCGCCTCCGCATCCGCGCTGTTCCCGGCCAGCCGCGCCTCCCACGCCTCGATCATCTGGCTCCACGCCTGATCCGCCTTGCTCCGAGCGATGGTCTCCGAGTCGGTGTGCAGGCTGATCCAGACGGTTTCGCGCGGCTCGATGCTCCGATACCGGCGCGGGACGCGGCGGCGGAGGTGGTAGAGACGGCCTCGTTTTGCAATGCTCATGGCGGAGAAATCCCCCATTTGTGCAGCAAATTGTGTAGCAAATCAAGCGGACCGAGCACCACCACCAGCGCGAAAACGCCGAATTTCGCCCTACTAACAGGTGGTTATAATGTTGAGATTTTGAGGAAAATGGCGGAGGAGGTGGGATTCGAACCCACGGTACGCTTTCACGCACGCCGGTTTTCAAGACCGGTGCATTCGACCACTCTGCCACTCCTCCGGTTTGACCTCCCTAAAGACTGTTTTGCGATTCTGGAAGATGCTGATCTCAGGGGATTTCCGCCGAACGCCACCTGCATGCTTTTCTTGCCGCAGGCAAGACGCTAGACTGACCGCGCGACGGGCCATCGAAGGCGTGGCGCGGCTAATGGAACGCCGGGCAAACCGGTAACGAGCAGGCAGCGCGGCAAGACGCGCATCACAGGCGAGGGGCGGGGCATGATTGAGGTGAGTAAAGAGGGCGGAGGGCGCTGGAAAGCTGTGGTCGTACTATGTGCGTCGACACTTCTTTTGACAGGATGTCAGACTGCGGGCGGTTTCAACCCGTTCCAAACCGACCAGACAGCCGCAGGAACAACGCCAAGCGGCAACGCGACGTCGGTCCGGTTGGTCGAGCGTGATGTCGAAGCCCCCGAGGTGTTCCAAAAGACCGATATGGGTCTCTGGGATGGTCGCCCATCGCTTGGCGGGGTATGGGTTGCGCATCCAGATGTCACCGAGCCTGAGCGCGTGATCATCCGCAACACGTCGAATTCCAATTTCGTCATCGGCGCCCTGTTTCGGCGCGAGCGCGAAAATCCCGGCCCGGTCTTTCAGGTGTCGTCCGATGCCGCCGCGGCCCTTGGGATGCTCGCCGGTGCACCTGTGCAGTTGAATGTCACGGCACTGCGCCGCGAAGAGGCGCCGGTCGATGCGCCCGCGTCACAGGATGGCCCGGCTGCGCCGGACGCCGTTGAAACAAGCGCGCTCGATCCCGTTGCAGGGGCTGCTGCCGCGATCGATGCCGCGGACGACACGACACTTGCCGCCACCCCAAGCCCGGAGCCTTCTGCAACGCCGCGCGCGACGGCCTCCAGCCTTGCGAAACCTTTTATCCAGATCGGCATCTTCAGCGTCGAGGACAATGCAGAAAACACCGCGACCGCCATGCGCCAGAATGGTATGGTGCCGACCGTCATGAAGCAGAGCAGTCAGGGCAAAACCTTCTGGCGGGTGATCGTCGGCCCGGCGACCAGCGTCTCGGAGCGGTCTGTCCTGCTTGAGAAAATCAAGGGTGTCGGCTTTGAAGACGCCTATCCGGTAACCAACTAGACAGCGAGATATCATGCCCCGACTGTCCCGATTGCTGACCCCGTTTCTTCTTGTGATCGCGATGGCCGCGCCGGTGGCGGCCTTCGACACGCGCGCCACGGCGGCCTTTGTGATCGACACGAAGACCGGCACAGTGCTGTTGTCCAAGAACGCCGACGCGCCGCTGCCTCCGGCGTCCATGTCCAAGCTGATGACGCTCTATGTCACCTTCGAGGCGATCCGGGATGGCCGGCTGTCTCTGGATGACCGGCTGCCGGTCTCGCAGCACGCCATGAGCTTTGGCGGATCGACCATGTTCCTCGATACCACCGACCGTGTGCGCGTCGAAGATTTGCTGCGCGGCATTATCGTGCTGTCGGGCAATGACGCCTGCGTGGTTCTGGCCGAGGCGCTCAGCCCCGATGGCACCGAGGACGGCTTTGCCCGCTACATGACGCAGCGGGCACAGAAGATGGGTATGACCAACTCGACCTTCACGAACTCCAGCGGATGGCCCGCCGCCGGTCACCGCATGAGCATGCGTGACCTTGCGCTTTTGTCGCGCCGCATCATCGAGGATTTCCCCGGCTTCTATCCGATGTTTTCCGAAACCCTGTTCGAATTCGATGGCCGCGCGCCCCAGAACACCCGCAACCGCAACCCGCTTCTGCGTCTCGATATCGGCGCTGACGGGCTCAAGACCGGGCACACCGAAGAGGCGGGTTTTGGATTGGCTGGATCTGCCAAGCAGGGCGATCGGCGAGTAATATTCGTCATATCGGGCCTTGAAACCCGGCAGGCCCGCGCCGAAGAGGCCGAGGCCATCGTCAACTGGTCCTTTCGCCAATTCGTCGAGAAATCCGTTGTAAAAGCAGGCGTCGAAGTGGCCCGGGCCGATGTCTGGATGGGCGATGCAACAAGCGTCGGCCTGACCCCGGCCTCGGACATCACGACGCTGATGCCGGTGCTGGCCAGCGACGAGGTTCAGGCTGAAATTGTCTATCAGGGACCGATCCGCGCGCCGATCGAGGCGGGCGATCAACTGGCGGAGCTGGTGTTCGCCCCCGAGGGGCTGCCTGAAACCCGCGTGCCGCTGGTGGCGGCGCAGGACGTGCCGCGTGGCGGGTTCGTGGCGCGGATGCGCACGGTGTCGGGGCTGCTGATCACGCGGTTGCGTCAGGGACCCGAGGGCACGCTTTGACGGCTGGCGGCTACTTCATCAGTTTCGAGGGCATAGACGGCTCGGGAAAATCCACGCAGGCCCGGCTGCTGGCAGACCATCTGCGCGGCACGGGGCGCGATGTGGTGCTGACGCGTGAACCCGGCGGCAGCCCCGGTGCCGAGGAAATCCGCGCGCTTGTCCTGGAAGGCGATGGCGACCGCTGGTCGCCGGAAACCGAACTGTTGCTGTTCACCGCCGCGCGCCGTGACCATCTGGAACGCACCATCATACCGGCGTTGGATGCGGGGCAGATCGTGATCTGCGACCGCTTCGCCGACAGCACGCGGCTCTATCAGGGGTTGGCGCGCGCCGATCTGCGCGGGCTTGTGGATCAACTGCATCGCCTGATGATCGGACGCGAGCCTGACCTGACAATCCTGATCGACATGGACCCCGCCACCGGGCTGGGCCGCGCCCTTGCGCGGGGCACCGGCGAGGAACGGTTCGAATCCTTCGGTGACGCCATGCAGCAGAAAATCCGCCAGGGGTTTCTGGATCTGGCACAGGAATTCAGCGCGCGTTTCGTGACCGTCGATGGCAACCGCCAGCTTGACGCGGTGGCAGCCGACATCCGTCAGATCGCGGATGGCTGGCTTCCATGAGCGACGCCACAGCCCCCGAACCGGACCGCGTCGAGGGCGCGCCCCATCCGCGTGAGACGCCACGCCTGATCGGGCAGGGGGTGGCCGAAAGGGCGTTTCTGGATGTGTTCAATTCGGGCCGTCTGCATCACGGCTGGCTGATCACCGGGCCGCGCGGTGTGGGCAAGGCGACGCTGGCTTGGGCGATCGCGCGATTTTTGCTGGCCACGCCTGATCCCGGCGCGGAGGATGGCGGCCTCTTCGGGGATGCGCCCCCCGCACCCGACAGTCTGACCATTCCCGCCGATCATTCCGTGGCGCGGCGCATTGCGGCAGGGTCCGATCCCGGACTTTTTCACATTACCCGCAGTCTGAACGACAAGACAGGTCGCCTGCGCGACCGCATCGTCGCCGACGATGTGCGCAGCCTCAACCACTTTCTGCATCTGTCCTCCACCGATGGCGGGCGCCGTGTGGTGCTGATCGACAGCGCCGACGAGATGAACACCCAAGCCGCCAACGCCCTTCTGAAAATGCTCGAAGAGCCGCCCGCGCGCACCGTCCTGTTGCTTGTCAGCCACCAGCCTTCGCGCCTGTTGCCGACCATCCGCTCGCGCTGTCGTGAATTGCGCCTTGCGCCGCTTGGCGCGCAGGACATGGCCGAAGCGCTGGAGCAGGCAGGTATCGCGCCCGAGGCTGACGCCACGGCGCTTGCCGAACTCTCTGCAGGCTCGGTGGGTGAGGCGGTGCGCCTCATCAATCTGGGCGGCGTCGCCATGTACCGCGAAATCGTCGAGATCGCGTCCACGATGCCGCGGCTGGACCGCGCCCGCGCGATCCGGCTGGCCGAGGCCGCCGCCACCCGTGGCGCCGAGGACAAGCTTGATCTTCTGCTGGGGCTGACCGACCTTTTTCTGGCGCGGCTGGCGCGCGGCGGCGCACTTGGGCCCCCGCCCGAGGCTGTGCCCGGCGAAGAAGCCTTGATCGCGCGCCTGTCGCCATCCCCGCATACGGGCCGGGCCTGGGCGGAATGTGCGCAGGTGATCGGTGCGCGCGCGCGTCATGGCCGGGCGGTCAACCTTGACCCTGCCGCGTTGGTCCTAGATACCGTGTTCAAGATTCAGCAGACCGCGGCGGGCTGACCGGCCCGCATCAGGGGCGACATGACCGAGACAATCCAGATCACCGATAGCCATTGCCACCTTGATTTCGACGTGTTCGACGCCGAACGTGATCAGGTCGTTCAGCGCGCGCTTGCGGCGGGCGTGACCCGGATGGTCACGATCTGCACCAAACTTCGGCTGGAACCGCAAGTGCGTGCCATCGCCGAGGCCCATGCCCCGGTGTTCTACGCGGCCGGCACCCATCCGATGAGTGCGGCAGACGAGCGGATGACCACTGTGGATGAACTGGTGACGCTGTCGCGGCATCCCAAATTCGTGGGCATCGGCGAAACCGGGCTTGATTATCACTACACCGCCGACACCAAGGCGGTGCAACAGCAAAGCCTGCGTATTCATATCGCTGCGGCCCGCGAAACCGGCCTGCCGCTGATCATCCATGCCCGCGACGCCGATGACGATATGGCCCGCATCCTGTCTGAGGAACACGCCAACGGCGCATTTTCCTGCGTGATGCACTGCTTTTCGTCCGGCCCGGGGTTGGCACGCGCGGCGCTTGATCTGGGGTTCTACCTGTCGATGTCGGGCATTGCGGCCTTTCCCCGCTCGTCCGATCTGCGCGAGATTTTCGCCGCCGCCCCGGTGGAGCGGATCCTCGTGGAAACCGACGCGCCCTATCTGGCGCCGCCGCCCCATCGTGGCCGCACCAATGAACCCGCCTATACCGTGCACCCCGCCAAACTCGGCGCCGAGGTGTTCGGCATGGACTGGCCCGATTTCGCGGCGCAGACACAGGCCAATTTCAACCGGCTGTTCACCAAGGCCGCACAGTACAGGGCGGCAGCCTGATGGGCGAGATACGGTTTATCATCCTTGGGTGCGGATCGTCGGGGGGCGTGCCACGGCTTGGCGGCCATTGGGGCGATTGTGACCCCGACAATCCGCGCAACACCCGCCGCCGCTGTTCGCTTCTGATCGAGCGTGAGGGGCCGGGCGGTATCACCCGTGTGCTGATCGACACCTCGCCCGATCTGCGCGCGCAGCTTCTGGATGCCGGTGTGGGCGAGCTGGATGCGGTGCTGTACACCCACAGCCACGCCGACCACGTGCATGGCATCGACGATCTGCGCATGATCGTGTTCAACATGCGCCGCCGCTTGCCCGTCTGGGCCGATGGCGACACGCAGAACGCGCTCTATGCGCGCTTCGGGTATGCCTTCACCCAGCCCGAGGACAGCCCCTATCCCCCGATCCTCGACATGCACACGATCACCGGAGACGTGACGATCGACGGGGCAGGGGGCGCGATAACCCTCACCCCGTTCGAGGTCAATCACGGCTCGATCGAGGCGCTTGGCTTCCGGATCGGCGATCTGGCCTATCTGCCCGATGTGGCGAAGATCCCCGATGATGTCTGGCCGATGCTCGACGGGCTGGACTGCTGGATACTCGACGCGCTGCGCCGCACGCCGCATCCCACCCATTCGCATCTCGAACAATCGCTGGACTGGATTGCGCGCGCCGCGCCGCGCCGCGCGGTTCTGACCAACATGCATATCGATCTGGATTACCAGACCGTTGCAGATGAAACGCCCGCGCATATCACACCGGCCTATGACGGTATGATCCTGACATATCCGGCCGGATGACATGCAAGCGCTGATCGATGTGATCCTGCCGGTCTTTTTGGTGATCGGTTTCGGATATATCGCGGCGTGGCGGGGCTGGTTCACTGAAGCCTCGGTCGACGGCGTCATGCAGTTCGTGCAGAATTTCGCGGTGCCCTGCCTGCTGTTCACCGCCATCGCCCGGCTGGATCTGGACCGCAATTTTGATCCATGGCTGCTGACCAGCTTCTATGTCGGCGCCTTGTCGGGCTTTCTTCTGGGATTGTTCGGGGCGCGCTTCATCTTCGGGCGCGATTGGGAGGATGCGGTCGCCATCGGCTTTTGCTGTCTCTTCTCCAACTCGGTCCTGCTGGGGCTGCCGATCATGGAACGGGCCTATGGCCCGGATGCGCTCGATGCCAATTACGCGATCATCGCGATGCATTCCCCGTTCTGCTACGGGCTCGGGATTTCTGTGATGGAGATCACCCGCGCGCGCGGCAGGGCCGGACCGGCCTTGGTGGGCCGGGTGCTCAAGGCGATGTTCTCGAACGCGCTGATCCTTGGCGTGGCGGCGGGGTTCCTGGTCAATCTGTCGGGGATCGCAATGCCAAGCGCTCTGGATCAGGGGCTGGACCTGATGGTGCGGGCGGCCCTTCCGGCGGCCCTGTTTGCCCTTGGCGGCGTGCTGGTGCGTTATCGCCCTGATGGCGATTTGCGCATTGTGCTCTATGTGTGCTTTGTGGCGCTTGTGGCGCATCCGCTGATCACGCGGGGGCTTGGAAGCGCCTTTTCCCTGCCCGATCCCGCGATGCGCTCGGCGGTGCTGACGGCGGCGATGGCGCCCGGCGTCAACGCCTATATCTTCGCCAACATGTATGGCCGCGCACGCCGGGTGGCGGCAAGTTCGGTGCTGGCGGCAACGGCGTTGTCGATCCTGTCGGTCTGGATGTGGCTTGGCAGCCTGCCCTGAGGGGGCTTTCGCCCCATGCGGTCACTGGCCCGGATTGCAGAATTGCCGATACAGCAAGTCGATCAATTCGCGGGTCTTTTCATCGGCCAGACTGTAGAAGATCGTCTTGCCCTCGCGGCGCGTCTTGACCCGGCCTTCTTCACGCAGCCGCGCAAGGATCTGGCTGACGGCGGCTTGCCGCATCTCCAGAAGCTGCTCCAGCTCGCCCACCGATTTTTCGCCAGACCCCAGATGACACAGGGTCATCAGCCGCCCTTCGTGGGCGACGGTCTTGAGAAACGCAGCCGCCAGCTTGGCGTTTTCCTGCATTTCAGTTGGCGTGACGGTCAGATCCTTGGTGGCCAATTCGGTTTCACTTCCTCTGCGATCCTCTGCGTTTCTTAGCACGTGTTTTCGAAAACTGCGAGCGGTAGCCGCCTGTTATCCCTCTGACGGTGCGCCGCCTTGGAACGAATTGCCGTTTTCGTAATCACATGGCGCTTCCTGCATCTCAAGATGCAGCCCCGCGCCGGTATAAGGATGGGCACGCGCCAGCGCCTCGTCAACCTCGATGCCCAATCCCGGCGCGTCTGGCGGGATCACAAAGCCGTTTTCGACGCGCAATCCGCCCTTGATGAGCGCATGATGGAACGGCGTCTCGATCGTCTCGGCCATCAGGATATTGGGGATCGAGGCCGCCAGATGAATGTTCGCGGCCCATTCGACGGGGCCGGCGTAAAGATGCGGGGCGATCTGCGCATTATAGACCTCGGCCATGGCGGCGATCTTGCGAGTCTCCCAGATGCCGCCCGCCCGGCCAAGCGCCGGTTGCAGGATCGACGCTGCCCCATGGCGCAGGACCGGGGCAAATTCGGCCTTGGTGCAAAGCCGCTCTCCGGTGGCCACGGGCAGGCCGGTGGCGGCGGCCACCTGCGCCATCTGTGCCACGTTGTCGGGCGGGATCGGCTCTTCGTACCAAAGCGGATCATAGGGCGCGATGGCCCGGCCCAGCCGGATCGCACCGGCGGTTGTGAACTGCCCATGGGTGCCGAACAACAGATCGGCGCGGTCGCCCACCGCCTCGCGGATCGCGCGGCAAAACGCGACCGAGAGCGAGATATCCGACAGCGCCGGCATGTGCCCGCCGCGGATCGTATAGGGGCCAGCCGGATCGAACTTGACCGCCGTATAGCCGCGCGCCACGCAGTCGGCGGCGCTTTCGGCGGCCATCTCGGGCGAGGTCCAGAAACTTTGCAAATCGTGATGGGGCAAGGGATAGAGATACGTATAGGCGCGCACCCGCTCGGTCATCCGCCCGCCCATCAGCGCCCAGACAGGCCGCCCCCGCGCCTTGCCAAGGATATCCCAGCAGGCGATCTCCAGCCCCGAAAACGCGCCGATCACCGTGGGATCAGGCCGCTGCGTGAACCCCGCCGAATAGGCGCGGCGGAACATCAGCTCGATGTTTTCCGGGTTTTCGCCCTGCATGTGCCGCCCGAACACATCTTCGATCACGTGGCGCATCGCCTCCGGTCCCACGGCGGCCGCATAGCATTCACCCCAGCCGGTGATCCCGTCATCGGTGGTCAGCTTCACCAGGATCCAATAGCGCCCCCCCCAACCCGGCGCAGGCGGGGCGGTGATGATGATCTCGAGGTCCTGCAGTTTCATGTCGGGCCTTTCCGGGTCTGTGTGGCGGATCGTGGCGGTCTCCGGTTGTCGGCGCGATGGTGCGGGCGTCTTTTCCCAGATGCAAGCTGCAATGGCTGGGGCAGGGGGGGCACGCCACCACACGCCGGATGTTTGGCGGGGCCGCCCGCATGGCATCGGGGCCCGCCAAAGCAAAGGCGCCGGTTTGCACCGGCGCCTGAGACCATCTGCATTGGTCGGACTCAAAGCCGTCAGACGGCGATCTGTTCGACGTTGCCCAGCAGGATCCCGGTCAGGTTCACCGGCCCCTCGGGCAGGCTGGCCAGATCAATCCCAGTGTCATACACAACGCTGTTCGCATCAGTCGGCAGATCCGCATTTGGTGCCACAAAGACCCAATGCGGGACAGCGTCGGTTTCCACGTGGAGCGCGAAGCGCAGGATATCCAGCGCATCTCCTACACCGACGCGTCCGTCCTCGTTCACATCTGCCGCGATCAGGTTTTGGGGCGTGGCAGATCCAAAGCTGGGGTTGATGTCCAGCGCGATCCGCAGAGCCTCCAGTGCATCACCAACCCCGATAGTGGGATCGGTTTCCGCGTCAAAGGCTTTGGTTGCGTCCACGCGGCCCACAGCGCTCGATCCAAGCCGGATGTTGTAACTGCCGCCGGTGCCCTCGGTCTGTTCGGCCAGTGTGGCCGCGGTGCTGACCCCGGTGGTGAAACCGACCACGGCACCGTCAATCGCCTGACCCGAGACATCCGTCAGGCTGATATCCAGCGTCACCCGTGTCTCACCGACATCCAGCTTGCCCGGCACCGTCGCCGTCTCGGGCGCCTGAACCAACTCGGACGCCGAAGACTCGATGAATGTCGGATCATCCGTCAGCAGGAAATCAAGCACGGCGTTGTCGAAATTGACCGTGCCGGGGGTCAGACCCGCCGCCTCGACCGCCGCCCGTGCCGCATCGACCTCGACCTGATCGAAAGTATCGACCGTCACGATCGCGCCGGGCATGTCGGGATCATAGAACCCCTCGAGGCTTTCGCCCTCGTCATAGGTGAACAGGCTCTGCTCTTCGGTGGTCACGCGCCAATCGTCGCGATATTGCCCATACAGATCTTCGTAGGCCAAGGGGCGCTCGAGCACGGTGCCGTCGGCCAGGGCGATGTCATTGGCCGCAATGCCGTCGCCATCCCCCAAAAGCCCCTCGACGCGGCCCGACATACCCGCCGAGATCTGCACGCCAAGGTCAAGCCGCCCGTCCTGCAAGGCCACGCTCAGCCGCGCATCGCCTGCACTCACGCCGGGCACACCATCCGATCCGGCGAAAACCAGCGTGTAGATATTTCCATCGCGGATGATCTGGTCGCCCGTCGACAGGGTGAACACACCGCCATCGCCCAGCAGGCGCACCGCGCCATCGATCGACAGCGGGTTGGTGTCGGTGGCATCGAACATCACCTGCGTGCCGTCGGCCAGACGCGTGGCTACGGCCACGTTGACCGAGACATTGTCGACCTCTTCAATCGGGGCGGTGCGTGTCTGCACCTCGAACCAGTCAAAGCCGGTACCGGGCACCCCACGCAGCAGGACGAATTCCCCGACGGCGTGAAAATCATACCCGACCCCATCCAGCGTCAGCAGATGCGGATCGCCCACGGTCCAGGCCACTGGTGTGGGCGAAGGCGGCAACGGTGGCGGCCCGTCCTGAGCCAGAGAGGCGACATCTTCCGTTGTCAGGCCACGAAATGTCAGGACATTACCATCACCGAAGTCGACGACGGCACTGCCGTCGCCATCATCCGTCGCGCTTGTAAGGGCGGCATTCCGATCGGCCACACTCAGCCCGTCGATCACCACGTTCAGACTATCGATCCCGATTTCGAAATCGTCGATCACGTCATGCCCACCGCCGACGATGGTGAAGAAGTCGGCACCCTGTCCGCCGATCAAAGTGTCGCTGCCCAGACCATCGACCAGAATGTCATTGCCGTCGCGGCCTTCCAGCCGGTTGTTGTTCGCATCCCCCGTCAGCGTGTCGGACCCGATCGTGCCGCGGACGTGCTCGAACCCCTGGACAGTGTCGACAGAGTTTATCGTTCCGAGTGCGACACGTTGATCGCTCAGATTGAAGGCGCTGATTTCGACGATCCCGGTTTCAAGGTTGGCATCGATGCTGAACACAGCGGTCGTATCATAGCGCAGCCTGTCAAAGCCGCCGCCGCCGTCCAGTGTGTTGTTGCCACCGGCATAGCGATAGGACTCGTTCTCTCCCGATCCGGTGAAGCTGTCATCGCCGAACGAGCCGTAGACCTCCCAAAGGGAATTGCTGCCGCTGATCGTCTCGGTATTGCCGAACCCGTCATCGATGATCTGTCCGCTGGCAAGGCCAAGGTTCACATTGATCCCGGTGTCGGCATCGCGGAAATCCATCCGCACAAGCCCGGTGCCGTTCAGCGTGAAGCTGTCCACGCCAGCTGTCGAATTGACACTCATCCACTGCTCGCCCTGGGGTGTCAGATCGAAGGCATCATCGCCCTGCGTGCCGATGACGGCCAGCCCTCCATTCGTCCATCCCGCATTCAAGGGCGTGGCCACCCCGATCAGGGTATCGGTACCTGCCAGCCCCTTGGCGACTGACCCGGTATTGGCCTGACCGTCGATTGTGACGGTCACGGGGTCTTGCAGTGCCCTGTAATCCAACGTCACGAATTCGTCGTTCGGGTCGTTGCCGGTCATGTCGATAATGTCATTTCCGGCCGTGCCGATCACCGCTTCGTTGAAGTTGAACGCCGTGGCCGTATCGATAAAATCGTCCAGTCGCGTTCCGATGAACACGTTTTGGTTTGCTTCGATCGGAATAGGCCCGCCCAGGTTTGTAGCCTCGACCGGGTCCAGCGCCTGCACTTGCTCGGCACTCAAACCGCGAAAAACCACCGAACTGCCATTGCCGAAATCGACAAAAGCACCGTCGGGGCTGTTTATCGCCGCGGCAAAGGCATCCTGCACCTGCTGTGTGCTCAGACCCGGTGACGATACCTCCAGATTGTCCACGCCGATCTGGAAATCGCGGATCACATCCTGACCGCCCGACAGGATGAAGACATCCGATCCGCCCCGGCCCTCCAGCAGATCGTTTCCGCGGCTGTCGCCGATGATGTCGTCGGCGTTCGACCCCCGCAGATGTTCCACGTTGCTGATATTGTGGATAAATATGCTGTTGTCCCAGACACCCGCGACGGTCCCGGCTTCCATGTCCGCAGTGATGCCGTCCACCCCGACCCGATCATAGCGTACCCGGTCGAAACCGTCGCCCGCGTCCAGCGTGTCCAGTCCACGTGCAAGAATGAAGCTTTCATTCGCGGCCGATCCGATGATGAGATCGTTGCTATCTGTCCCGCGAACTTCCCAGATGGCGCCCGTTCCGGAAATCGTTTCCTGATTGCCGAAGCCGTCATCCAGAACCAACCCTTGGGCCAGATTGACCGAAACGCCCGAGCTGAATTGCGCGTTTCCGTTTTCCTGAGCAGTGGTTGCGTTCCGGAAATCCAGCCTCACCAAGCCGTCACCGTTGATGATATACGTGTCTGCCCCGCCACCGCCGGACACGGAAATCCATTGACCGTCGGGCACTGTGACATCGAACGTATCGCTGAAACCCGTGCCTATCAGGCTCAGACCGCCCGAATTGTACCCGGCGATCATCGGGTTTTCGACGTCCACAAGAGTGTCCACACCGTTGAGGCCCTTGTCGACGGTCCCGGTATTGGTCTCACCGTTGATCGTTGCGGTTATACCGGCGTCCAGCCTCCGGTAGTCCAGCGACACGAACGCCTCGATCTGGTTCATTCCCGACAAGTCTATCGTATCGTTGCCTTCGGACGCGCCGATGAAGTCCGATCTAGCATCCCCGGATACGATGACATCGTCGCCGATCGAGCCGACCAACTGATCGTCCCCATCCGTGCCTTGTATCAAAAGCGGGCCTTGCACGGTGTTGGCCCATGTCGTCAGGTCGAGTACCTGACCGGGACCGAAGGGATCGGTCGCGTCGATCGGCCCTGACGCGGTGATGCTGTTCTCGAATGCCGTTACGCCCTCGATTGTCGCCGCGAAGTCTGCAGGATCGCCACCGATCACAAAGATCGCGTCGGCAGATCCCATGTCCATCCGGGAATATTCCAACTCAAGTATGATATGCGTCCCCTCCGATGAGGTCGCCTGTCCGAGAGCCACCCTGTCAGGCCCGAACGCCTGCCCCGAGCCACCAAAGCCGAACCCATCAATGGGAAACACGAATTGTCCCGACGTTTCCGAGAAAAGCTGTGTTTGCGCTTCAGCGGCGCCAAATTCGACCACCGGCAGATCGTCGTCCTGTCGGATGATTGAATAGGTGATCGCCCTGACCGGGACCATCATGGCCTTGCCCGCCATTGCGCAAGCCCAGGTGCGGAATTCGTTAGCGCCAGTACCATCAACGGCGTCAGCAGCGTGCAGACCCTCGCCAATGGGACCGCCAGCATGACCATGGCGAACGGGTCCGTCATTTCCATCCCGGCAGGTCAGTTCACCGTTCTGGCCGGGGGGCAGGTCATGGTTGCGCCCCAGATCGCGCAGCTTGCGGCTCAGGCGATGGCCGCAGCCGCAGCCGGTGGAGTTAGCATTGGTGCGGTGGTCGCGGGTGCGGGGGCCGCAGGGGCTGCCGCGGTCGGCAGTGGGGGGGGGGCGGCGATGGGCCGTCGCCACTTCTGTTCCTGCAAACGCCCAGCCCCAGTGACCCGTCGCCGACCCCGGTGATCGAACCCGCGCCGATCCCGCCCACCATCGTGAAC
>JALQUE010000206.1 GCA_023260815.1 Roseovarius sp. | reverse complement strand
AGTCGCAGGCTTGGGGGCAGGCATGTGGGCAGGCGCGGGGGCAGGCGCGGGGCTTGTTCGCCCTGACGGGCGACCGCGCGGCGCGGACTGGTCAGGGGGTGTCGGGCGGGTGGCCCGCGGGGCGGCCCATGACGCGCACATCGCGAATGGCCCGGTCATCGCCCATCATGATCGTGGGAAAAACCGCCTCCCATATGTCATCGGCGCGGACGTGGCGCCCGGCGATGGCGGGGGTCGAGGCGAGATCGAGCACCACCAGATCGGCCTCCATCCCCGGTGCGATCGTGCCGATCCTGTCGTCCATATGCAGCGCGCGGGCCGAGCCGGCGGTGGCCAGCCAGAGCAGCTGTGCCGGGTGCAAGACGGTGCCGGTGAGTTGGCCGATCTCGTAGGCGGCGGCCATTGTGCGCAGCATCGAGAAGCTTGAGCCGCCGCCGGTATCGGTGGCCAGTCCGATCCGTTGACCTTCGCCCAGACGGCGGCCGATATCGAACAGCCCCGAGCCGATGAAGCTGTTGGAGGTGGGGCAATGGATCAGCGCCGCGCCCGTCTCGGCGAGGCGGGCGGCTTCGCGGGGGGTGAGGTGGATGGCGTGGCCGTAAAGCCCCCGTGCGCCCAGAAGGCCGAAGGTGTCATAGACATCGAGGTAATCGCGGGCCTTCGGGAAAAGCTCGGCCACCCAGGCGATTTCCTCGGGTTGTTCGCTCAGATGGGTCTGCATCAGACAGGTGGGGTGGTTGGCCCAGAGCGCGCCGAGGGCGGCCAGCTGATCGGCGCTGGAGGTGGGCGCGAAGCGCGGCGTGATGACATAAGACAGCCGGTCGACCCCATGCCACCGGGCGATGAGCGCCGCGCTGTCGTCATGGGCGGATTGGGCGGTGTCGCACAGGGCGGGCGGCGCGTTGCGGTCCATGCAGGTCTTGCCCGCCGCCGCGCGCACCCCGCGCGCCTGGGCTGCGGTGAAGAAGGCATCGACGCTGGCGGGGTGCGAGGTGCAGAAGCTGCATACGGTGGTGGTGCCATGCGCCAGCGTCAGGTCCAGATAGCGCGCGGCGATGGCTGTGGCATGGGCGGGATCGGCAAAGCGCATCTCTTCGGGGAAGGTGTAGCGGTCGAGCCAGTCGATCAGGCGCGCGCCCCAGCTGGCGATGATCGCGGTCTGGGGGTAGTGGACATGCGCGTCGATGAAGCCGGGGCAGATCAGACAGCCGTCATGGCGTGTGACAGGGGCCGTGGGCGCCATCCGCCTGAGCGTGTCCAGATCGCCCGTGGCGGCGATCATCCCGTCGCGGATCACCAATGCCTCGTGCCATGTGACCGAGGTGTCCGGCGCGGTGCCGAACGGGTCTTCGGCGAAGGACAGGACATGGCCCGTGAGGATTTCCTGCTGTGTCGTGGCGGTGGTCATGGCGCGGTCCGCTGCGGTGAGGATCAGGGCCGACGATAGGCGGCAGATCGCCCGCGGTAAATCAGGCAATGTGATTGTTTTCCGCGCGCGGCTTGAGTAGGTCTGCACACGAGGCGCATCGGCGGAGGGTGTCATGGTGGATGATGAACAGCTTGCAGAGACCGAGGCCGAGCGCGAGGAGACCTCGTATGCGCTGAATCCGCAGGCGGTGGCGCGGATCATCTATGCGGTGGATATCGGCGATCAGGCGCTGTTCCTGCAGGAGATGTCGGCGCTGCACCCGGCCGATATCGCGGACCTTCTGGAACAGATCAACGCCTTTGACCGGCGCCGGCTGATCGAGCTTTATGGCTCGGATTTCGATGGCGACGTGTTGTCGGAACTCGACGAGGGGCTGCGTCAGGAGGTCATCGGCCTGCTGCCGCCCGACGTGCTGGCCGAGGCGGTGCGCGATCTGGATTCGGACGATGTGGTCGATCTGGTCGAGGATCTGGAGGATCACGAGCAGGAAACCATCCTGAGCGCGCTGGAGGCCGGCGACCGGATCGCGGTGCAGCAATCGCTGACCTATCCGGACTATTCCGCAGGCCGCCTGATGCAGCGCGAAGTGGTCATGGCGCCCGAGCACTGGAACGTGGGCGAGGCGATCGATTACCTGCGCGATCAGGAGGATCTGCCCGAGCAGTTCTATCACATCGTTCTGGTCGATCCGCGCCTGAGGCCGGTGGGCAATGTCACGCTTGGCAAGCTGATGGCGTCGCGGCGCGAGGTGCTGTTGCGCGATCTGGTGGAGGACACGTTTCACGTCATTCCGGTCACGCAGGCCGAGGCGGATGTGGCCTATGCGTTCAATCAGTATCACCTGATTTCGGCGCCGGTGGTCGATGAGACCGAACGGCTGGTGGGGGTCATCACCATCGATGACGCGATGGCGGTGCTGGACGAGGAGCACGAGGAGGACATCCTGCGTCTGGCCGGTGTGGGAGAGGGCAGTCTGAACGACCGGGTGATCGACACCACCCGGCAACGGCTGCCGTGGCTTGCGGTCAATCTGGTGACGGCGATCCTTGCCTCGCTGGTGATCGCGCAGTTCGAAGAGGCGATCACGCAGATCGTGGCGCTGGCGGTGCTGATGCCGATCGTGGCGTCGATGGGCGGCAATGCGGGCACCCAGAGCCTGACCGTGGCGGTGCGCGCCATCGCGACCCGAGATCTGACGGGATCGAACGTGTGGCGCTTCATCCGGCGCGAGGTTCTGGTGGGGCTGGTCAACGGGGTCATTTTCGCAATCGTGATGGGGATTGTCGGGATCGTCTGGTTCGGCGGGCCGGAATTGGGATATGTGATCGGGGCGGCCATGGTCATCAACCTTGTGGTGGCCGGGCTGGCGGGCACGGTCATTCCGGTGCTGCTGGAGCGGGCGGGCATCGACCCGGCGCTGGCGTCGGGGGCCTTTGTGACGACGGTGACCGATGTGGTGGGCTTTTTCGCCTTTCTGGGACTGGCGGCGGTGGTGTTGCTATGACCGATCTGACGGATATCAAGGCAGCGGCCCGCAGGGGCGCTTTTGCCGCGCGCCGCGCCGCGCATGAGGCGGCGGGACCGGGGGAGGCGGGGCATCTGTCGCAGGTGCTGGCGGGACATCGCGGTGTCCCGCTGTCGGGCTATATGGCGATCCGCACCGAGATCGACCCGGCCCCGGCGATGGAAGAGGCCGCGGCGCATGGCCCGGTCTGTGTTCCGGTCATTCAGGGGGCGGGCCTGCCGTTGAAATTCTCGCTGTGGGAGCCGGGCTGTGCGCTGAAGGAAGGCCCGTTCGGGGCGATGATCCCCGAGGTGGACGCCTTCATCGAGCCGGAGATCCTGATCGTGCCGCTGGTGGCCTTTGATCGCAGCGGCGGGCGGCTTGGCTATGGCGGCGGGTTCTATGACCGCACGCTGGAGATGCTGCGCGCCAAGCGGCCCACGCTGGCCATCGGCTTTGCCTATGCCGCGCAGCAGGTGGAGGCGTTGCCGCTGGAGCCGACGGATCAGCCGCTTGACATGGTGGTGACCGAGGCCGGGGTGATCGAGTTTGACCGGGGCTGAGCAGGGCGCGCCGGTTTACCGGGCGCGCACCCCCTGATCGGATCGCGGCCCGCACCGCACCGGCAGGAGTATTTGGGGAACGATGAAAGGGGCGCCGCGCGCGCGTCTTCTGGCCTGAAATATCCCGGGGGGCGATCGGGCGCGGCACAATCCCGAGGATATGCTGATTTCGGCGCTGAGCGCCTGCCACATGCTGTGGTTCCTGCATTTCGCCGCCGATGCCGGGATCGCGGTGCAGGCCTATGAGAACGACCCCGAGGCGGTGGGCGAGGTGACGGCAAGCGGCGCGGGCCGGTTTCTGAGCGCCACGCTGCGGCCAAGGATCACCGTGCCTGCGGGCACCGATCTGGCCGCCGCCGACGCGCTGCATGCGCGGGTGCATGATGTGTGCTTCATCGCCCGGTCGGTGGCTTTTCCGGTTGCTGTCGCCGCGCGGTATCGTATCGAGTCGTGAACGAGGGGCAAATGGGTCTGGGCAACAGCGCCCTTGCACCGGCGGCGCGCGGAGCCTAACACCGGTGTCATGAAAATTCTGTTTCTCGGAGATGTGGTGGGCCGGGCGGGACGCGCCGCCGTGGCGGAGGTGTTGCCCAAGCTGCGACAGGAGTGGCGGCTGGATTTCGTCGTGGTCAATGGCGAGAATGCCTCGGGGGGGATGGGCCTGACGGGCGATCACGCCCGCGCGCTGCTGCAGGCCGGGGCCGATTGCATCACGCTTGGCGATCATGCCTTCGATCAGAAGGACATGCTGCAATTCATCGAAACCGAGCCGCGCGTCCTGCGCCCGCTGAACTATGCCAAGGATGCGCCGGGGCGCGGGCAGGGGGTGTTCAGTGACGCAAGGGGGCGCAAGGTGCTGGTCTGTCAGGCCTTGGGGCAGGTCTTCATGAAGCGCTGTTTCGACGATCCGTTCTCGGCTGTGGATGCGGTGCTGCGCGCGCATCCGCCGGGGGGCGTGGTGCAGGCGTCGCTGGTCGATATCCATTGCGAGGCCACGTCCGAGAAGATGGGCATGGGCCATTTCTGCGACGGCCGCGCGAGCGTCGTGGTGGGCACGCATACCCATGTGCCCACAGCCGACGCGCAGATCCTGCCCGGCGGCACCGCCTTTCAGAGTGATGCGGGCATGTGCGGCGATTACAATTCGGTCATCGGCATGGACAAGACCGAGCCGATGCGCCGCTTTGTCAGCGGCATGGCGCGCGGGCGGTTTCAGCCCGCGATGGGCGAGGTGACGCTGTCGGGGCTGTATGTCGAGACCGACGATCGCACCGGCAAGGCCACCCGCGTCGTCATGGTGCGGCAGGGCGGACGGCTGGAGCAGACGGGGCCGTGACATCGCGGCTGGGGTTGCTGGCGGTGCTGACGGTCGTCGGCGCGGGCTGGGGCCTGACCACGCCGCTGTCGAAGATCGCGGTCAGTGACGGCTATATGCCGTTCGGGTTGATCTTCTGGCAGTTGGTGATCGCGGGGCTGCTGTTGTCGGCGTTCAATGCGTGGCGTGGGCGCGACTTGCCGAGGGCCAGGGGCGATCTGCGGTTTTTCCTGGTGATCGCGCTGACCGGCACGGTGATCCCCAATTCGGCGTCATTCGCGGCGGCGGTGCATCTGCCGGCGGGGGTGATCGCGATCCTGATCTCGACCGTGCCGATGTTCGCCTTTCCCATCGCCATCGGCTTGCGTATCGACCGGTTCGGCCTTGTGCGCCTTGCGGGGCTGATGGCGGGGCTGGCGGGGGTTGTCGTGATGGTGGCCCCCCGCGCGAGCCTGCCGGACCCTGCGATGATCGCCTTTGTCCCGCTGGCCTTGGTGGCGCCGTTCTTTTACGCGGTCGAGGGGAACATCGTGTCGAAATGGGGCACGCGCGGCATGGATGCGATCCAGGTGCTGTCGGGCGCGTCGCTTGTGGGGGCGATGATCGCGCTGCCGCTGGCGCTGATCACGGGGCAGTGGATCAACCCGCTGCCACCCTGGGGGGCGCCGGATGCGGCGCTGTTGGCCAGTTCGATCATTCATGCGGTGGTCTATGCCAGCTATGTCTGGATGGTGGGGCAGGCGGGGGCGGTCTTTGCGGCGCAGGTGGCTTATCTGGTCACGGCGTTCGGTGTCACCTGGTCCATGACGCTGCTTGGAGAAAG
>JALQUE010000079.1 GCA_023260815.1 Roseovarius sp. | reverse complement strand
TTGAGCGACACAAAGCGCGGCAGGGGAAGATTCGTCACCGGGCCGCGCTCTTGTGCCTGTGTCGGGCCGACAGACCCGACCGACACCATGAGCGCGCAGAGCAACACAAGCAGCGTTTTCATTTCACGTGATCCGATTTCTGCCCGACGATTTGCATGGGGTTCTTGTGCCCCGTCCGTTCCTGCGCCAGTCTGGCAGTATTGCGCAGGCAAGAAAAGAAAAAGGAGGGGGACATGTCATCTGGACGCCTGAGTGTTGTCGTTACGCGACGCTTGCCCGAGTCGGTGGAGAAACGGTTGAGCGAACTTTTCGACGTTTCGCTGCGGACGGATGATACCCCGATGAGCCGTTCCGAACTGTCCGAGGCGGTGCGGACGGCGGATGTGATCGTGCCGACATTGACGGATCGGATCGACGCGGCGCTTATTGCGCAGGCCGGGGACCAGCTGCGGCTGATCGCCAATTACGGCGCGGGGGTGGACCATATCGATGTTCATACCGCGCGCCAGCACGGTATTCTTGTGTCGAATACGCCGGGGGTGTCTGCCGATGATACCGCTGATATGGCGATGGCGCTGATCCTTGGTGTGACGCGTCGGATCCCCGAAGGTCTGGCGGTGATGCAGACCGGGGACTGGGACGGCTGGTCGCCGACGGCCTTGCTGGGCGGGCGTCTTGCGGGCCGGCGCCTTGGGATTCTGGGGCTTGGCCGGATCGGACAGGCCGTGGCGCGGCGCGCGGCTGCGTTCGGGATGCAGATCCATTATCACAACCGTCGCCGCCTGCGCGACGAGATTGAACGCGACCTTGCCGCCACATATTGGGAGAGCCTGGATCAGATGGTGGCGCGGATGGATGTGCTGAGCATCAACTGTCCGCATACGCCGTCGACCTTTCATCTGATGAACGCCCGGCGGCTGAAGCTGATGCAGCCCGATGCGGTCATCGTCAACACCAGCAGGGGCGAGGTGATCGACGAGAATGCGCTGACGCGGATGCTGCGGGCGGGCGAGATCGCGGGGGCGGGGCTGGATGTCTATGAGAACGGCGCCGAGGTGAACCCCCGGTTGCGCGCGCTCAAGAATGTGGTGCTGTTGCCGCATATGGGATCGGCCACCGTGGAAGGGCGGATCGAGATGGGCGAGAAGGTCATCCTCAACATCAAGACATTCCAGGACGGCCATCGCCCGCCGGACCAGGTGGTTCCGGCGATGCTCTGAGGGCGTCGGGCCGGGGCTGCGAGAGGGGCGTTACCGTTCCAAGGTTACAAGGGGACGTGCATGAGACTGTCAGCCATAGGATTGATCCTGTTGGCTTTTTCGGGCGCGGCAGCAGCGCAGCAGGCGGCGGATGCCGTGGCGCCCGAGGGGGCCGGAGCGGGCCGGATCGCGGCCACGGCCGAGCTTGAGGCGGCACAGGCGACGAAGGATGCCGGGCGGCCTGCGGAGGCGCGGGACTGGATGATCTCGGCGGCCAATCCGCTGGCGGTCGGGGCCGGGGCCGAGGTGTTGCGCGCGGGCGGCACTGCGGCGGATGCGATGGTGGCGGTGCAAGCGGTGCTTGGGCTGGTGGAGCCGCAAAGCTCAGGCCTGGGGGGTGGTGCGTTTCTGGTCTGGCATGACGGCGCGACCGGAGACATCACCACGCTGGATGGGCGAGAGACCGCGCCCTTGGCTGCGAACCCACGGTTATTTCAGGATAAAAACGGAGAGCCGCTGGCGTTTTACGAGGCGGTCGTGGGCGGGTTGTCGGTGGGGGTGCCGGGCACGCCGGCGCTGATGCAGGAGGCGCATGAAAGGTGGGGACGGTCGGATTGGGCGGGCTTGTTCAACGAGGCGATCAGGCTGGCCGAGGAGGGGTTCGACGTCAGTCCGAGACTGGCGGGAATGGTGGCGCTGGATGCCCTGAGGCTGTCGCGCTTTGAGGCGACGCGGGCGTATTTCCTAAGCGATAACAGCCTTTTGGAGGTGGGCGACGTGCTGCGCAACCCGGCCTATGCCGACACGCTGCGGACCCTTGCCAGCGATGGGGCTGGGGCCTTTTACGCGGGTGATATCGCGCGCGATATCGTGGCGGCGGTGCAGGGGGCGGAGGGCAATCCCGGGCGGCTGTCGGAGGTCGATCTGGCGATCTATCAGGTCAGGGAGCGGGCGGCGGTCTGCGTGCCCTACCGGATCTGGGAGGTGTGCGGGATGGGGCCGCCCTCGTCGGGGGGGCTGACGGTGGGGCAGATCCTTGGCATGCTGGAGCCGTTCGATCTGGCGCAGATGGGGCCGCAAAGCGCGCAAGCCTGGCGACTGATCGGGGATGCGAGCCGTTTGGCCTTTGCCGATCGGGGGCGCTACATGGCCGATGCGGATTTCGTGCCAGTTCCGGTCAAGGGACTGATTGCAAAGAATTATATGGCGCAGCGCAGCATGTTGCTGCACGGCGATGACGCGCTGCCAGAGGTCGCGCCGGGGCGGCCCGAGTTCGATCACAGCCTGAACCTGGCCGATGATACGTCACTCGAATTTCCGTCGACCACGCATATTTCGATAACAGATCGTTACGGCAACGCGCTGTCCATGACCTCGACCATCGAGAATGCGTTCGGGTCGCGGGTGATGGTGCGGGGGTTTTTGCTGAACAACGAGTTGACCGATTTTTCCTTTCGATCTCATGAAGAGGGCGTTCCGATCGCCAATCGGGTCGAGCCGGGAAAGCGGCCCAGATCGTCCATGGCGCCAACCATCGTGCGCCAGGATGGCGCGCCGGTGATGATCGTGGGCAGCCCCGGCGGCAGCCGTATCATCGGCTATGTGGTCAAGGCGATCATTGCGCATCTGGACTGGAAAATGGATGTGCAACAAGCGGTTAGCCTGCCCAATCTGGTCAACAGGTTCGGGGTTTTCGATCTTGAGGCGGGCACATGGGCCGCCGATCTGGCGCCCGAACTGGAAGCGTTGGGATACGAGGTTTCGCTTCAGCCGATGATCTCGGGGGTGCATGCGATATCGCTTGGCGAGGGGCTGCGCGGCGGGGCCGATCCGCGCCGAGAGGGGGTCGCTTTGGGCGATTGAGGCGCCCCGAAAGGCGCGAAAACGGGGGGCGGTATCGCGTCGGTATGACGTCGGTATCGCGTCGGTCCGATATCGGTGCGATCCGGTGCAAGACGCACGGCCCGTCGAACAGGGGGGTGGGAAATGCGCAGGCGTCGGTTTTGTACGTTCTTGTGTCGGCTGGACCCACCTTGGCGCAGCAGGACTGCTAAACAGGGCGCAATCGCTAGCCAAGGAGTCGCTGCTCATGAAGACCCACGTCAAAGCCCTTATCGTCGGTGGCGGCGCCATCGGCACGTCGATTGCCTATCATCTGGCCCGGTTCGGCTGGGACGATGTGGTGCTGCTGGAGCGTGACGAGCTGACCAGCGGATCGACATGGCACGCGGCGGGGCTTTTGCCGCTGTTCAACATGTCCTACGCGGTCACGCATATTCACGACTATTCGGTGAAGTTCTACAAGACGCTGGAAGAAGAGACCGGGTTGAATGCCGGGTTCTCGGTGGTGGGCAACCTGCGGATGGCGCAGACCGATGCGCGGATG
>JALQUE010000057.1 GCA_023260815.1 Roseovarius sp. | reverse complement strand
CATCCGCGCCGCCGCCGATCACCATCTCGCCCTTGTCGGACTGGCTCATGTAGCCATGCACGGTGTTGGCCATCACCACCACGTCCATGCAGGGCTTGATCGGCTCGCTGACCAGCGCCTGAAGGGCCACCGATTCCACCGGCAGGCGGAAGCCCGCCATGTCGGCCAGATGTCCCGAATGACCCGCCACCACGATGCCCAGCTTGTCACAGGCGATATCGCCGCGATTTGTGCTTACGCCGGTCACCTTGCCGCCCTCGCGGCTGATGCCGGTCACTTCGCATTTCTGGAGGATGTGCATACCCATCGCGCTACAGGCCCGCGCATACCCCCAGGCCACCGCATCATGACGCGCCGTGCCTGCGCGCGGCTGCCACAAGGCCCCCAGCACCGGATAGCGCGGCCCGTCGATATTGATGATCGGCACCAGTTCCTTGACCCGCGAAGGCGAGATGAACTCGGTCGGGACACCCTGCAGCGCATTGGCATGGGCCGTGCGTTCGTAGCCGCGAATCTCGTGCTGGGTCTGGGCCAGCATCATCACGCCACGGGGGCTGTACATGACGTTATAGTTCATATCCTGACTCAGCGTCTCATACAGGCTGCGCGACTTTTCGTAGATCGCAGCGGACGGATCCTGAAGATAGTTCGAGCGAATGATGGTCGTGTTCCGGCCCGTGTTGCCGCCACCAAGCCAGCCCTTTTCCAGAACCGCGACATTGGTGATCCCGAAATTCCGGCCCAGATAATAGGCCGTGGCCAGGCCGTGCCCGCCGGCACCGACGATGATGACATCGTATTTCTTTTTCGGCTCGGGTGAGGCCCAGGCCCGTTCCCAGCCCATATGGTGGCGCAGGGCTTCGCGGGCGACGGCAAAGGCGGAATAACGTTTCATGCGCGCTCTCTGAACAAGGGTGGAATCGCAGGCGTGCTGCCCTGACAGCGTAATGCGCTACATGGGCCTTTCAAAGGATACTCGGCGCGGCATAAAACGCCCGAATAGCGACATTGCGACATCATCGCGCAAGACGCCGTTGGCCCTGCGCCTCTTTGCCCCTTTTTTCCCCGGGCCGGCGTCGTTAACTAGAGGTCAGTTTCACCGGGGAGGACGCATGGTTTTCTGGATCGTCAGCGGCGCGCTTGCGCTTATGGTCAGTGTCATCATCGGCCTGACACTTATGCGCGGACGCGTGGGCGACAAGCCTCCCGCCGCCTATGACCTGGAGGTGTATCGCGATCAGCTCAAGGAAGTGGACCGTGATCTGGCCCGTGGCGTCATCGGCGACGAGGATGCCGAACGGGCGCGCGCAGAAATTTCCCGGCGGGTGCTGACGGCGGATGCGCAGCTACAGCAAGGCGGCGAGACGGGCGGTCAGCCCGGACGTGCCGGGCTGATCGTGGCGGTCGGGCTTGGTGCGGTTCTCGCGGCAGGATCGGTCTGGGTGTATTCCGAGATCGGAGCGCCCGGTTACCGAGATCTGCCACTCCAGACCCGGATCGCAGAATCGGATGCCGCCCGTGCCAACCGCCTGAGCCAATCCGACGCCGAAAGCAGGGTGCCATCTGCCCCGACGAATCCGAACGCCACGGAACAGTTCATGACCCTGATGGAGCAGCTGCGCGAGACTGTCAAAAACCGCCCCGACGATCTGCGCGGCCTGACGCTTCTGGCGCGCAACGAGGCCGGGCTGGGCGATTACATCGCCGCGTATACCGCGCAGAACCGTATCATCAAGGTCAAGGGCGACGACGCCAGCGCCTCGGATTACGCCTATCTGGCCGAGTTGATGATTTCCGCCGCGGGCGGCTATGTGTCCAGCGACGCCGAAGCGGCCCTACGTGCAGCGCTCGAGCGCGATCCGCGCAACCCGCCGGCGCGCTATTACCTTGGCCTCTATCTGATGCAGGTGGACCGGCCCGATTCCGCCTTCAGCACATGGGACGCTTTGCTCCGCGAAAGCGCCTCTGATGCCCCATGGGTGGCCCCGATCCGCGAGCGGATCGAGGAAGTGGCGTGGCGCGCGGGCGAAACCGAATACACCCTCCCCCCGCTGGAAGGGACAGCCCCCGGCCCGACCGCCGAGGACATGGCCGCCGCCGAGGACATGTCACCCGAAGAACGTCAGCAGATGATCCGCGGCATGGTCGCGGGCCTGTCCGAGCGGCTGGCGACCGAAGGCGGCAATGCAGAGGAATGGGCGCGGCTTATCCGGGCGCTCGGGGTTCTGGGCGATACCGATCAGGCGCTTGCCATATGGTCCGAGGCACAAGTCATCTTCGCAGAAACCCCAGAGGATATGGCGATCGTAGAGCAAGCCGCGCAGGCAGCCGGTGTCGCGCAATGATCTGCGACACGATTGATGCGTTTGCCCTGACCCTGCCAAAAGGACGCCCCGTCATGGGGCTGGATCTGGGCACCAAGACGATCGGCGTGGCGATATCCGACCGGTTGCTGTCGGTCGCCACCCCGACCGAAACCATCAAGCGCAAGAAATTCTCGGTCGATGCCGCCCGCCTGCTGGAGATTGCGACGGACCGCGACGTGGCAGGCCTTGTGCTTGGCCTGCCCCGCAACATGGATGGATCGGAAGGGTCGCGCTGTCAGTCGACACGCGCCTTTGCCCGCAATCTGGAGGGGCTGACAGATCTGCCGATCACCTTCTGGGACGAGAGATTGTCGACGGTTGCGGCAGAACGCGCTTTGCTTGAGGCGGATACGACACGAAAGCGTCGCGCCGAGGTTATCGACAATGTCGCCGCGTCCTATATCCTGCAAGGCGTGTTGGATCGGATGACGCATATGAGGGCCGCGCAGTGAAAGACGACAAGATCTGGACCAGAGACGAGATCGAAAGCCCCTGCGTCCGCATCTGCGTGGTGCATCCAGAGGCGCGGATTTGCACCGGGTGCTATCGCACCATGGACGAAATCTCGCGGTGGTCCCGTATGGACAACACCGAGCGGCGCGAGATCATGGCCGCCCTGCCCGACCGCGCCCCCGGACTGGCCAAGCGGCGCGGTGGCCGCGCCGCCCGTTTGAAACGCACGCAACACTGACCACCCAATGCTGACCACTCACGACTGACCAGCACGACAGCGCGTTGCACCAGTTGACCCGTCAAAAGCGTGTCGCGAAAAAGCTGGACCACAGCCATGCGTGAACCGCTGTGCTTCAGTTCATCGTGACAGGCAGTCCACTTTTCACTGACGCCCCTGGTTAAGGCCGCAACGCATCAGGGACGCTCAAGCCAGTCGCGGTTTCCCGGCAGCAGTTCAGGCCGAAAATACGCGATCATCCGGCCTTCTGGCGATGCGGTCGCGCCCTCGGCCCATGGTGCCACGCCATGCAGGGCGAAGCGATGAACCAGATACGCCTCGCCGGGATTGGCAGGGATTTCGACGCGCTTGCAGGTTTCAAAGACCTTGCGGCGGGTGGCCTGATAGATCTCGGTCAGGTCGATGTCGGCCCAGTCGGCTTCGGGCCGTTGGGCCAGCGCTTCGGCGAACATGTCGCGCATCACATGGTGGCTGCCCTCCCAGACCACCATGGGGCTTGCGCCGGGGCCGGTTTCGGACAGCGGCAGACCCAGGATATAGGCGTGGCGCTCCTTGAGCATCCGGCGACGATCCAAGCCCACAGCCAAAAGCCCATCGACATGCGCGGCATCCCGTTTGAGCCTGTAGCGGAACGCGGCCTCTCCTTCGGCGTCGGATCTGTGCGGATAGCCGGGATAGGTGACCGAAACCTGCCCGCGATGCAGCGCCAGATCCCCATAAAGTCCACGCGCCGCATCAAACGCGCGCCCCCGCAACGGCCCACTGTCGGCAACGGCGCCGTCCGCGTCATTGGGCAACGTATCGACACCGACAAACCATGTGCCGCCGCATCGCAGCCAACGGGCGCGCTCGGCGGGGTCGCTGACCCGGTGGCGGGCCACCGCACGCGCCACCCCGGCCCATGCAGCGACCTCGGGGTCGGCGGGAAAGTGCTCCCAGCCGTTCTGCAGCAACGCCTCTACCATCCCAGGGATTTGCGCAGCATGTTGAGCGCCACAACCGTCAGGAAAACCGCGAAGATGCGTTTGAGTGGCTTGGGGTCCATCGCATGCGCAAGCTTCACCCCCCAGGGCGCGGTGATCAGCGTCATCGCGATAACGGTCACGAAAGCCACCAGATTGACCGCGCCAAAGGTCAGCGGAGGGCGATTCTCGGCGGCGATCTCGAGAAACAGGAACCCCACGACCGACGGCACGGCGATCGACATACCGAAGCCCGCAGCCGTGGCCACCGCACGGTGAATCGGGACGCCGTAAAGGCTCATGATCGGCACCCCGAAGCTGCCGCCGCCAATGCCCATCAACACCGACAAAAAGCCCAGGACGGGCGACATCAGCGCCCGCGTCACGCCTGTCGGCATCTGCGGCCCCAGACGCCAATGCGCACGTCCAAGCCCCAGATAAAGGCCGACAATCAACCCCAGAACGCCAAATATCCCCTGCAGCGTGCTCGATTTCAAACTGGCGGCGACCAGAACCCCCACGACAGCGCCCAATGCAATCCCGGGCGCCCATGTCTTGAGAATGTCCCAATCCACGGCCCCTTTTTTGTGATGGCTCAGCACCGAGCGCAGGGATGTTACGCTGATCGTGGCCAGAGACGTGGCCAGACAGATCTGCATAAGCTGCGGACCACCATAGCCAAGCGTATGAAATGCATAGAAAAAGGAGGGCACCAGCACGATGCCGCCACCAACGCCCAACAGCCCGGCCAGAACCCCTGCGAAGGCTCCGATGACCAGCAGCATGGCAAGCATCTCTATGAGCAACAGAGTATCGGGCATGACGAATGGCCTTGTTTGAAGATATGATGCCCACGCTTACACCGCGCCACAGCGCAGGAAAAGCAGGTTACCGGGCGTTCTTGTCCAAGAGGCCGGTTGCGCGTTCAGCCCGTGGCCCGGGCAAGCGGCGATTGCGACACCTGCGACAGCGCCTCGAGGACCAGATCAGGTCCGGCGTCAGGCCGTGTGGCACGTTCGGACAAAAGCCGACGCCACGCCCGCGCGCCGGGGCGCCCTGCGAAAAGACCAAGCATGTGGCGCGTGATCTGATGTAACCGTCCGCCCTCGGCCAGA
The DNA here is from genome assembly GCA_023260815.1 of Roseovarius sp. Lineage (GTDB taxonomy): Bacteria > Pseudomonadota > Alphaproteobacteria > Rhodobacterales > Rhodobacteraceae > Roseovarius. The sequence continues at coordinate 3,379 of JALQUE010000057.1, read as the reverse complement.
TGCGCTTCGATATAAGGCACCATCGCCAGAACCGCCTCATCGGGCGTCGTGTCCGGCCCGTCTTCGCCAAAGATGAGCCGATCGGCAGCGCAAAGGATATCGGCGGGTTGGTGATAGGCCGCGCGCCCCACCATGACGCCATCCAGCCCTGCCTCCAGAAATCCGCGCGCCTGATCAAGTGTCTCGATCCCGCCATTGATCGACAGGTGAAGACCCGGAAACAGCGCCTTCATGCGCAGAACCAGATCGTAATCAAGCGGCGGTATGTCCCTGTTTTGCTTGGGAGAAAGCCCCTGAAGCCACGCCTTGCGCGCGTGGATGGTAAACCGCTGCACCCCCGCCGCACCGACACGGGCCAGAAATTCCGGAAGCACCTCTTCAGGGTCTTGATCGTCGACGCCGATCCGGCATTTGACCGTCACCTCGACAGAGCATGCCTCGATCATCGCGGCACAGCAGTCGGCAACCAGCCCGGGATCCTTCATCAGCACCGCACCGAATGTCCCCGACTGCACCCGGTCACTCGGACAGCCCACATTCAGGTTGATCTCATCATAGCCTGCCTCGGCCCCCATTCGGGCCGCCTGCGCCAGTTCCCGGGGATCGGACCCGCCAAGTTGGAGCGCGACGGGATGCTCTTGCGCAGAATAGTCCAGCAGATGCAGAGCCCCCCCGCGCACCAATGCCGGCGCGGTGACCATCTCAGTATAAAGCAAGGTCCGCCGCGACAACAGCCGATGCAGATACCGACAATGCCGGTCGGTCCAGTCCATCATAGGGGCGACCGCCAACAGGGGCATATTGAAATTATTGGATTTTTTATTTTTATCAGCCATTTATTGCTTAATCCTCAAGCCCGTTCTTGTCTCATTTGTTGTAAATCGCGCCCATTTCGGGTAGGATTTACAACAAATGTTGTAACTTGGGCCAAATGTTGTAACCCCATGGGTACCATCATCAAGCGAAAGCGCAAAGACGGCACTGCCTCCTGGCTCGCCCAGATCGCCGTTCGGCGGGCTGGAAAAACCGTCTGGCGCGAAAACCGGACCTTCGAACTGCGCTCGACCGCCGCGGCCTGGATCGAGAAGCCCGAGAAGGACCTCGCCAAGCCCGGCGCCCTCGAAAACCTGCCCATCGGAGATACCCGCCGCCGCGAAGTGACCCTCGGCGACGCCATCGACAAATATGTGGAAGACAGCGCGAAGGCAATCGGTCGGACCAAGGCGCAGGTGCTGAAAAGCATCAAGGAGTTCGACATCGCGAACAAGCTCTGTGCCCAGATCGACAGCGCCGATATCGTGGCCTTCGCGAAGGAGAAGCTGAATACCGGTGTCTCGCCGCAAACCGTGTCGAACTACCTCTCCCATCTCAGCGCGGTCTTCACCGTCGCCGGCCCAGCCTGGAACTATCCTCTGGACGAGCGCGCAATGCGCAATGCGATGATCGTCGCGAAGAGGCTGGGCCTGATGCAGAAGAGCCGCCACCGCGACCGGCGGCCGACGCTGGATGAACTCGAGCAGTTGATGGCGCATTTCCTCGACCGCTCCATCCGTCGTCCTTCCTCTGTCCCGATGCATCGCGTCATCGCCTTTGCGATCTTCTCGACCCGGCGACAGGAAGAGATCACCCGGATCAAATGGGCGGACCTCGACAAGGAGGGCAAACGCGTCCTTGTGCGCGACATGAAGAACCCCGGCGAGAAGATTGGCAACGACGTCTGGTGCGACCTGCCCGATCCGGCGCTGGCGATCATCGAGGCTATGCCCAAACACGCGAGCCAGATCTTCCCCTACTCCACCGATGCAATCAGCGCTGCGTTCACTCGGGCAACGCAATTTCTGGGGATCGAGGACTTACGCTTCCACGACCTGAGGCACGAGGGCGTCTCGCGCCTGTTCGAGATCGACTACAACGTTCCGCACGCGGCTGCGGTTTCCGGCCACCGATCCTGGACGTCGCTCAAGCGCTACACTCATCTGCGCCAGACCGGCGACAAGTTCGAGGACTGGAGCTGGATCGCGGAAGTCACGACGCGGGATCCAAGGCCGCGCAAGAGAAGTTCAGTGCGGCGAGAAGATGCCGCCAGGCTTCGGAGCAAACGGGTTCGGAATCTTAGAGGTGACACATGAGAAATGCCCACCAAGTATCTGATATAAATTAATCTTGATCGTCTTGATAGAGGCGCGTGTAACGCTCATCCGGTGCCACCCACTGTTCCAGAAACTCCAGCGGATCGAGCGTTCCCATCATGGACCGTGCCAGATCAAGCCGAGAGGACAAGGCCTGGCGCCTGTTGGCCTCGACGCCGGCAAGTCGCTCTTCCGCTTCGCGAAAGAAGCTTTCGATCGACATCGCGGCGGACCATTTCCGGATCACTTCGGAAAGCTGTTCGCGGCTTTGGGCAAGGGCCTTGTCCGCGTTGCGTCGGTCCTCTTCGCGCTTCCAGCGTTCCTGCCTTTCCTCCCATTCGCGTTGCTTACGGATGGCCGCAGCCTCGGCTTCTGCAGTCTTGGACTTGAGGTCCGGAACGACGGCTTCCAGCTCTTTCACGATCCTCGGGAACATGGACGACAAGCCGCGCTTTGGCGTCTCTTGCCAGATCGCTGACCAGTCGACACCTCGTCGCGGCGCGTAGGCGACAAGCCGGAAGCGCCCGGACGGAACATCGTTCTCGGTCGTCCAGGAGTGGACCAGTTGGTGCGGCCTGGCGGCCTTCACGACCGCACTGTCGTCCCGCACATACTTGCCCTTGACGTATCTGAGCGCGACCCGTTCGGACATTTCAACAAGCGCGAGGCCGATGGGAACCTCGCCGATATAGGCGACGGTCGGGCGGTGGGGCTCCCAGATCTTCCCACAGGAATAGCGCCCGTATTTGCGATCCTTCCCCGGCACTTCGCGCTCCTCGATCTGCGCCCGAAACAATGGTTGATCAGGCGGGGCGAAGGTCACGCGATACCCTTTCCGCTCGCATGCATCGTAGAGTGCATTCGCGAGGTCCAATGCACGCGGCAGCTGCGTCTCGGACGTCACGATATCCGGCAGGAGGAGCTTGTAGGGTCGAAGAAACTCGTACTCGTCGATCTTGCGCGTCTTGCGGTAATGCAGCTCGACGCCGCGAAGGATCGGGTGCCGGGCATCCTTGCGTTGCCTGCCACGACTAGGTGACGACACCGAAGATCTGGCGGCGGGCGTCACGGGACGCGCCATCGGCGTATCCGCCGACCAGACAAGCTGATCGCCTGGCTTTGCAGGGGGCAGCGGAGGTCGTGGAGATGCCTTTCCGACCGCCTTCTTCTGCCAGTAGCCGGCGGGAGGCCGGGGCACAGCCAGAGACGTACAGACCCGCGCAAGATAGGAACCAGAGACACCGTACTCG
>JALQUE010000054.1 GCA_023260815.1 Roseovarius sp. | reverse complement strand
ATTGTCCGGAATGCGGACATGAGGCGCATATCTTCGGCCATGGCGGTGTGGGCGCCGAGGCCGAGAAGCTGGGGCTGCCGTTGCTGGCGGCGCTGCCCATCGACCTTGAGACGCGGCTGGCCGGTGATGCGGGGGTTCCCGTGGCGGCGGGCGATGGCCCGATGGCCGAAGCTTATGCCCGGCTGGCCGAGCGGTTGGTGCAGGGGGGGATGGCTTGAGGCGGCGCAGGCATTGTCAGCTGTCGTCGGGGCGTTCGATCGCCACAAGGCCCAGTTGGCGCGCGGCGGCCAGGGACAGGATGCCTGAATCCAGCCCCTCGGGTTTCTGATAGGCGCGGATGGCGGCGCGGGTGCGGGCGTCCATCTCGCCGGTGATCGGGCCGCGATAGAGGCTGCGGACCTTCAGTGCGCGTTGCAGAGAGGCGATGAAATCCGGTGTCTGCTCGGTGGCGCAGGGGATCTGGAACCATGTCGCCGTGCGTTCGCGCAGAATGGCCTGCCGTGTCTCGGTCTTGTAGATCGCAGGTTGCGTGACGGTGCCATCGTCCCTGACTTCGGCGGGTTGCAGAATGACCTGTTCGGTGACCGTTTCGACGATTGCGGGGGTGACCTGCTTGCCCCAGCAGGTGCCGGGCAGGGCGCCGGGAGGCGCTTCTTGCAGGGTTTGGGTGATGTCGGGTTCGCGCAGGGCGGCTGTGGTCTGACATCCGGCCACGAAACAGGCGGCCAAAAGAAACGCAAGAAAACGGACTGTCATTGCTCGGGCCTCGGGGGCGTTGTTTTGCGGGCAGTGTATCGTCTTTCGATGCAAAGCTGAAATACAGTTTTGCACGGGGCCGGGGGGCGTGGGCCGAGTGCGGCAAGATCAGCGCAGTGCAGGGTCCAGCAAACGGTCGAGCAGGGGGGAGATATCCTCGATGGTGTCGGCCACCACATGCACCACGCCGGATTGACGCTGCACCCGGCCGGTAACCCGCAACAGCCGGCCCGAGATCACCGCACGGCGGAACCGTTCGTAGAGCGTCCGCCAGACTACGATATTGACCACGCCGGTTTCATCCTCGAGCGTGAGAAAGATCACCCCCTTGGCGGTGCCGGGGCGCTGACGCAGGATCACCAGCCCGGCCACCGCGATGCGCGCGCCTTCGGGCGGTTCGGCCAGGCGGGCCGCCACAAGGCAGGCGGGAGGGCGGGGCCAGGCCACGCGGGCGGTGGCGTGTGGGGCGGAAGAAGAGAGGACTCGCATGGGAACAAAGATAGAACATGCAGATTTTGTCGCAACTCTTTTTGACAGGGGTCGCAAATGGGGCTGGTCTGACCTAGATGGCTTGGCTAGGAAACGGAACGTCCATCACGTCAAGGGAGAGCAAGAGTTCATGGCGAAGATCACTTATATCGAGCATAACGGGACCGAGCATGTGGTCGAAGTGGCCAACGGCCTGACCGTGATGGAAGGTGCGCGCGACAACAACATTCCCGGCATCGAGGCCGATTGCGGCGGCGCCTGCGCCTGTTCGACCTGCCATGTCTATGTCGATCCCGCCTGGGTCGAAAAGCTGCCGGCAAAGGACGACATGGAAGAGGACATGCTGGATTTCGCCTATCAGCCCGATCCCGCACGCTCGCGGCTGACGTGCCAGCTCAAGGTTACAGATGCTTTGGACGGGCTTGTGGTTCAAATGCCCGAAAAGCAGATCTGACATGCGGTGGGCGGGGGCATGGATCGTCTGTGCCGTCGCCTGTCTTGTCGCACCTCTGGCCGCACCTCTGGCCGCCGAGGAGCCTTGGGTCACCGCGCAGGGCCAGGGAATCACCGCGGCGCGGTTCGAGGCGCCTGACGACAGCTACCCGCATCGCATCATGGGCACGATCCCCGAACGCCGGGTTCTGGCGGTGCGCGATGCGCAGGGCCGGGAGGTCCGGGTCGATCTGCGCGAGGGGCCGGAGCCGGATCACGTTTTCGAGGATATCGCCCCGCGCGTCGTGGATGCGGATGGCGACGGGCGGTTGGATGTGGTTCTGGTCGAGGCCGATCCGACCCTGGGCGCGCAATTGGCGGTCTACAGCTTGCGGCAGGGGCGTCTGGTCAAAGCGGCCGCAACGCCGCATATCGGCACGCGGTTTCGCTGGCTGGCGCCTGCGGCGATTGCCGATCTCAATGGCGACGGCGTGACCGACATCGCCTATGTCGAGACGCCGCATCTGGGCAAGACGCTGCGGGTCTGGAGTTGGGCGCCCGGTGGCCTGACCGAGATCGCGCGCCTGAGCGGCGTCACCAATCACCGCATCGGCGACGAGGTGATCTGGGGCGGCTTGCGCGACTGCGGTCAGGGGCCGGAAATCGTGGTGGCGGATACCGGGTTCCAGCGTCTGCTGGCGGTGGCGTTCGATGGGCCGACACTGGCCGCGCGGCCCTTGGGGCTGAGGGCCACCGCGGCGGGGTTCGATCAGGCGATGACCTGCGGCTGAGCCGTTTGCCCGATCAACGTGGCCTGAGCGATCTTGGGTTTCAGGACAGAGCGCGCCAGCCGATATCGCGGCGGCAAAAGCCTTGGGGCCAGTCGATCCGGTCAACCATCGCATAAGCGCGGTCACGGGCCTGTTGCAGGGATGCGCCGCGCGCCGTGACGTTCAGCACGCGCCCCCCCGACGCCACGATATGCCCATCGGCACGCGCGGTTCCGGCGTGAAAGACCATGTGGAAGCTGTCTTCGGTGCAGCCGTCGCCAGATCAGCAAGCACCAGCAGAGCTGCTAGTAGTACGTCTGTCACTGCTGGCACTGCTGCCGCAGCTGTTGCTCGCAGTGGTGGTCCCCGTGGTGGCGATTGAGCTGTACCGCATTGTCGATACCCCCATGCTGGTCGCGCTGCCACTCTTTACGCTGGCGGGTTATTTGCTGGCCGAGAGCAACGCCTCGCAGAGATTGGTGCGCACCGCGCAGGCTGCGATTGGCTGGCTCCCTGGTGGGCTTGGCGTCATTGCGCTGGTGACCTGCGCGTTTTTCACCGCGTTTACCGGTGCTTCGGGGGTGACTATTGTCGCGATCGGCGCGCTGTTATATCCGGCGCTGGTTAAGGTGGGCTTCTCCGATAAATTCAGCCTGGGGCTGGTGACCAGCTCGGGTAGCTTGGGTTTGTTATTGGCGCCCTCATTGCCG
>JALQUE010000040.1 GCA_023260815.1 Roseovarius sp. | reverse complement strand
GGGAGTGGGTGACATGGGCCTGAGATTTATAGGGTTGATGCTGGCCGGGTTGATGCTGGCGGGGCAGGCGCAGGCGCAGATGGCCGATCTGGGCGGCGCGGCGCAAGGCTGGCTGTCGCAGGTGCGCGCGCAAGACGGGCGCGGCGCGCTGACCGTGTCCGCGCCGCTGACACGGGCCGCCGCCGCGCATGCCGATGATCTGGCAGGGTCGGGTCGGTTCAGCCACGAGGGCAGCAATGGCAGCAGCGTCGGCCAGCGCGTGCGACAGCAGGGTTACAAGTTCTGTTTCGTGGCCGAGAACATCGCCAAGGGGCAGGGCAGTCTGCAAGAGGTGCTGGAGGGGTGGATGGCCTCTCCGGGGCACCGTCGCAACATCCTTGCCGAGCAGGCGGTGGAGTTCGGACTGGTGCAGGGGCCGGGCAATCTGTGGGTGATGGTGCTGGGGCGGCCCGGCTGCTGATCCGGGGTGGTCAGGCGCGCTTGCCCACCCTGACGGGTGGTCGCGCAAGGCGCACGCGGGAAAAACACGATAGCGATGGTCGACGCGGGGCGCGTCACGGCTGATACGGAAGCGGCTGCTTTCGTTCGGATACCGCCTTTCCAAAGATAGATAGGCCCGCGCCTGTTGCTGGTCTATCCAGCTTGGGAACGCGAAAGGCCAGAATGCAGTTGATCCCCGCGCGACCCCAGAGACCGGACCCGGCAAGACAGGCTGGGTCTGTCGCATGTCCGGGTCAGGCAAGATCGAACGGGGTGTACCGTGCCGCGGATTGACGTCCGAGGCGTGCCTTTGTCCCGCCGTGCTTTTGGTCTGGGCGCGGTCACAAGCCTTATGACACTGAGTGGTGCTGCACGGGCGGTCGGGGCCGAGCCGTCGGGCGCGCTGTGGCTGCGCGGGGTTGGCGCGTCGGTGCCGCATCCGGTCTACATGGCATGGGCCGACCGTTTCGGGCCGGATCTGGGGATTGGGCTGCGCTATGTGCCGCTTGGGTCCGGGGCCGGGCTGCGGGCGGCGCGCGACCGGGACGCCGATTTTGGAGGGTCGGACACGGCCGTGCCGCGCGCCGAGCTTGAGCGCGCCGATCTGGAGCAGGTTCCCATCGTTGCGGCGGCCCTTGGTTTCGCGGTGCATCTTCCGGGGGTCGACACGGCCCGCCTGCGGCTGCGCCGGGAGGAGGTGCGGGCGATCTTCGACGGTGAGATCAGGGTGTGGTCCGATGCGCGTCTGCGCGCGGGCAATCCAGGCCTGGCGCTGCCGGAACTGGCGATCACGCCGGTCGTGCGGCGGGATGTGTCGGGGTCATCGCGGTTGGCGCAGGCGTGGCTGGCCAGTGGGCGGCCAGAGGTGCGTCCAGAGGCGGGGGTTGAGGCGCAGGCTGGGGAGAGGCCGTTCGGGGCGACGCCGGGGCTTGCGGTTTTCGGCGCGCATGGCGTGGCGCAGACGGTGCGGCGGCTGCGCGGCAGTATCGGATATCTGGACTTGTCCACCGCGCGGCTTTTCGGGCTTGCGATGCTTGATCTGGAGCGCGCGGATGGCGGGTTTGCGACATGGCGACCGGGGCATGACCCTGCAAGGGATGCGTGGCCGCTTGTGACGCGCACGCGGATAGTGATCCCGCGTGCGGCGGCGTTGGCGGAACGGTCGGCGGCGGTGGCGCGGTTCTTCCGGCATTGCCTGTTGCATGGCGGCGATCTGGCGGCCTTGGCGGGGTTCGTGCCGTTGCCCGATGCCGTGCGCGATGCCAGCGCCGCGCAGCTTGCGAGGATGGTCGATCGTGGATGACCTTGGCGTGGCCACGCGCACCGGGGCCGCCGAGGTGCAACCGTTCTGGCCCAGCGAGTATTCGGGGCTGATCGTCGGGTATCTGATGCGGCATCCGGGCCTTGCCGATGGGCGTCGGGTGCTGGATCTGGGGACCGGATCGGGGATCCTGGCGGGCACCGCGCTGCAGCTTGGGGCGGCGGAGGTGGCGGCGACCGATCTGGACCCCGCGGCGCTGCATGTGGCCGAGGACCGGCTGGCGCGGATCGCGCCTGCGGCGCATGTCCGATTGCATCAGGGCGCCATGTGGGAGGCGCTGACGGGGGAGGCCCGGTTCGATCTGGTGCTGGCCAATCTGCCGAATTTTCCCGCCGAGCAGCTTCAGGCCGGGGCGCGCGGGGCGTTCTGGTCGGTGGGCGGTGCGGATGGGCGCAAGGTGCTTGATCCGTTTCTGGCCGGGTTGCCGGGGCGGCTGCGGGCGGGGGGGCGCGCGCTGTTCACGCAGAACCGCTGTGTCGGGTTGCGGATGACGTTGGAGCGTCTGGCGGCGGCAGGCTGTGCCGCGCGTGTCGCGGAGACCGCGCTGGTGCCGCTGGGGCCGGACAAGATCGCGGCGCTGTCGCGGGTCAACCACGAGCCGGAGGGGGTGATCGAGATGGCGGGCTTCGTGTTTCTGGAGGTGGCGCTGATCGTGGCGGAGAGCGATGGACCGGGGCGCCGGTCGGGATCGGGACGGGAGACGACAGGATGAGCAGGCTTCGAGGGATTGGCGCGCTATGCGGGCTGGTGGCGCTGATGTGGGGGGTGGCGCTGTCGCCGGGGCTGGCGCAGAGCCCTGCGTTGCCGGCGGTCGATGCGCTGCGCGAGAGTGTTGCGCCGGGCTGCGGCGCCGAGGCAGGTGCGGCGCGGTCGGTGGAGACGCGGGTGATCTGCGACCGGGTTCTGAGGGTCGGATTGCGCGGCGATTATCCGCGCTTCGCCGAGATCGGGCCGGCTGGCGCCACCGGGTTCGAGGCCGATGTCGCACGGGAGATCGCGGCGCGTCTGGATGTGGCGCTGGAGGTTGTGGCGGTCACGCCGGTCAACCGGATCTCGAAGCTGGGCGAGGGTGAGGCCGATCTGGTCATCGCGACCATGGGGCACAACACGCAGCGCGATCCGACGGTGCATTTCCTGCGCCCGCATTATTTCCAGAGCGAGACGATCCTTGTGGGCGCGACGGATCAGAACCCGCTGGCGTGGGAGGATCTGGACTCGCGTCTGGTCTGCACGACGGTGGGCAATTATTCGAACGTGATCCTTGCGCCGGATGTGGGGCGCCTGATGCTGTTCTCGCGGTCGCAACAACTGATCGATGCGCTGCTGAACGAGATGTGCCCGTTGATCGCGCAGGATGACACGCTGCTGTTGCCGCTGATATCGTCCGAGACCGAGCCGAGCCGGTTCGAGCGCAAGCTGGGCTTTGCGCCGGTGCCTTGGGGGATGGCGATGCCCTTGGGGATATCGGCCGAGATGGCGGCGGCGATGTCGGAGATCCTGAAGGCAATGCACCGCGACGGCAGCTTTCTGCGGCTTGCCCGCAAGCATGATGTGCCGGTGGCGTTCCTGACCGAGGAGCAGGCGCGCTGGCAATCGGTGGCGTGCCGTGCTGCGCCCGAAACCTGCCTGTCGCCACCGCTGAACGTGCAACTGATACGCAGCCCCGTGGCGGGTCTGGGGACGTCCATCGAGGGCGCGTTGAAGGCGCGGCTTGGGATCGAGGTGCGTCTGGGGTTCATGGAAAGCGATGTGGCGTGGCGGATGTTTCTGGGCGGTCTGGGGACGTCCGTGCTGGCGGTGTGCCTTGCGCTGATGGCGACGGCGCTGGTCGCCCTGTCGATCGGCAAGATGCTGGTCAGCCCGGTCTGGCTGTTGCGGGCACTGGCGAAATCGGTTCTGACGCTGTTTCAGAATGCGCCGGTCATGCTTGTTCTGGTGGTGATGGGCACGCTGACCGTCTGGACGTTTTCGTATTCCTACAGTTCGGCCATGCTGGCCGCCATTCTGGCGATCGCGGGAGCAAACGGCAGCTTCGCCGGTGCCGCCGTGGCCGAAGCCTACAGGATCACCGAGGCGCGCGAAGGCACGTCGAGGTTCATGCGCGCGCTGAGCCTGTCATCGGCGCAGTTAGACAGTTATCTGATCAATGCCGTGCGGGGCATTTCGGCGGCGAGTGTCGTGGGCGTGCCCGATCTGGTCAACGCGCTCAATGGCATCACCGCATTTTCCGGGTCGCAGACGTTCTATTACTGGCTTCTGGTGCTGTTCTACATCGCCGCCGTGCTGTTTGCGGCACAGCTTACGCGGCGGGGTCTGTCCCGCATTCTGCCCACGGAAGGAGACATCGCATGATGCTGTTGGAGGCGGTGTCGCCGGATTTCCTCATGGCCTTCCTGCGCGGGTTTTCCCTGAATCTGGGCGCATCGGTGCTGGCGCTGGCGATCGGTCTGCCGCTGGCCCTGGTGACGGCGTTGGGGATGTTGTCGCGGGTCACGATAGTGGCGCGCCTGTTCAGAACCTATAATCGACTGTTGCACGCGCTGCCGGTCTTTGTTGTCCTGTTCTTCCTGTCGGGCCTGTTGCCAAACGGGGGCGCGCGGCTTGGCCCGCTGGCCGAGATGCGACCCCTCGTGCTGCTTGTGTTGGGCAATATCCCGTATGTGGCGGCCTATGGCGCCGATCAGTTCGTCGCGATGTTCCGGCATCTGCGGCAAGGCGACAGGCGCGCGGCGCTTCTGGTCATTCCCAGTTTCGGCCGGGCCTTGCAGATGGTGATCTCGTCTTCCTGTCTGGGGGCGGCGATCGGTGTGCCCGAGGCGATGTCGGTGGTGATCTTCACCGCCGAGCAGATGACCGACGAGGCCGCGCGGCTGCTGTTCTTTGTGGCGGTGGGTCTGCTGTTTGTCGTGGCGCAGCGGATCTGTGTCACGCCCTTTGTCATCCTGCACCGGGTTGCGGACCGTCGCGCCCTGTCTGACCAGGTGATCGCGGACGCCGCGCGATGATCCGGCTCAAGGCTGTGGTCGTCACGCTGTGCGCCGCGGCCCTTGGTCTATATGTCGTGCTGGCGCTGCCGCCGCGCGGCATCGTCATCGAGGCGGGGCCGGTGGGCGGCACCTATCATGCCCATGCCACAGCCTATGCCGAGGTGCTGGCAGAGCATGGGGTCACCGCCGAGCTGCGGGCGAACCCGAACTCGACCGTGATCATCGACAATGTGAACGATCCCGGCCGGGGCGTCGATATCGGCTTTGTCGCGCAGCCGGTCGATCCGGCGGCGACGCCGCGGGTGCGGAGCCTTGCCAAGGTCGAGTTTCAGCCGCTTTTCATGTTTCATTCCATTGCGCTGGGCGAGCTTGTGTCGCCGGTGAACCTGCGCGGGCGGCGCGTGGTGATGCCCCCCGAGGCCAGTGCCACGGCGGTGGCCGCGATTGCGTTGCTGGCGCTTTACGGGGTGACGCCGCAGACCGCGACGATCGAGCATGTCGAGATCACCGAAGCCGCAAGGCGGCTGGCCGATGGGGAGGCCGATGCGGGCTTTTTCATGCTGGCCGCCGAAAACCCGCTGATTCACGCGCTGGCGAGAGACAGCGATCTGGCGGCGTTCAGCTATGGGGATGCGCGCTCGATCGCGATCAATCTGGATTACCTGAGCACGGCGGTCCTTCCGGCGGGTGGATTCGATCTGTCGCTGTCGCTGCCTCCGGGAAGTCTGGATCTGGTGGGCGCGGAGGTGAATGTCATCACCCATGCGGATCTGCACCCGGCGCTGGCTTTTGCGATGCTGGATGCGTTGGAGCGGCGGCATCAGGCGGCGACGGCGATTGCCCGGATGGGGCAGTATCCCGATACGGTGGGCACGCGCTTGCCGATCTTGGCGGAGGCCAGGGATTACGCGCAATCGGGGCGGCCCTGGAGTTATCGGTTGTTCGGCACCTATTGGGGCAGTCTGATTGACGAAGTCTCGGTGGTGATCTTTGGGTTGTTCGTGATCACGCAAGGGTATCGAACGATCAAATACATGCTGGAGGCGTTGACGCTGATGGGCTTGTGGATCGCAGGCGGGCTGATCGAGCGGCAGATCCGTGCCCATGGCCAAGGGCGCAATCCGGGCCGGGTGGACGGTTTGCTGATGACGATGAGTGCGCGGCTGATCGACCGGGTGAGCGTGTCGGGACGGGCGCAGGCGCGGCTGGAGGATTGGCGGAAGCTGACCGGGGGCGCGGTGAGATGAAACAAGAGCGAAGGGAGATATCGCAGATGTTCAGAACGATGATGACGGGCGTGATGGCGGTGCCGGTGCTGGCCCTGCTGGCGGGGTCTGGTCTGGCCAAGGACAGCTATCCGCCGGTCGAGGTGCTGTTGCAGACCGAAACGACGGTGATCGGCCAGCCGATTGTCTACCCCCAGGGGCCGGCGCAGATCACTGTGGCGATCGTCACCATGCAGGCCGGACAAC
>JALQUE010000033.1 GCA_023260815.1 Roseovarius sp. | reverse complement strand
CCGACTCGTATTTGTCGCCCGAGGCGAACAGCGGCTCGCCGGACACGATATCGACATAGATGCCGGGCGCCTTGTTGGACAGATACTTGCCCGTGCCGGGACGCTCGGTACCGTTTTCCTGGGTGACCCAGAACTGCTCGGGGTCAAGGGCGGCGATGGCGTCGGGATCCTTGCTATATCGGCTCATGCGTCGGTCTCCGGTGATTGGCACGTGCCCTTTACATGTGTTCGACGGGGCGATTTTTCAAAATCAATTCTTCGAAACCCGGCGGATGCGGTCAAAGGATCGCCTGCGATCCGGTCTGACTGACCAAGATTTGAGCAGCGACACACCCGTAAGGCCCTCAGGCGGCGACCCTTGGGCGCCCGGTCACCTCGACCGTGATCTCGGCCTCAAGAAAGACCTCGCGCCCCTCGGCTTGCGCGGTGCGCAGCGCGCGGCTGGCCTGCACATGGATGTCCTCGGCCCCCGCCGCATCCGCCTGACTGCGCGCCTCCTGTTCAAGCGCCGCCTGCAAGGCCATCATCGCGGCCTCGGCCTCGGGATGATCCTCGGGTCCGGTCTCAAGATGTACGCGAAACTTGCCTTCGGAGGGCGAGGTGACAGTGCCGGTGCGCCGGATCGTGACCCGGCCCACCACGGCCCCTATGGCATTGGCCACCCCGGCGTGATCCGGCAGGATCATCCTGCAGCCAAGGCGTTTGCCCACATCCGGATAATAGCTGGGCGCCGAGGCCCCCAACCCCACCACAGGCACGTTCAACCCGGTCTCAAGCCGTACCAATCCATGATGACCGCCCAGACCGCGCTGCATCAGCACATGCCGGGCCAGGCGATCGGGCGGCAGATCGAATGGCGTCTCTTCCTCGGCAAAAGCAGTCTCTAACAAGGCCAGACTGGTCTGATGGGTCACCTGATCCACGATCAATTGCGCAAAAGTGACAGGATCGGGACACAGCATGTTGCCGCTGCCGGTGCGCTTGCGCCCCAAAAGCTGCAACGCTTTGGTTGCGGCCTCGTGGTCCCACTCTGTCAACCGGCCCAGAACATGGCTTGCGTCCGACGGCGTGACCCCGGCGACCTGCACCAGCCCCCGCGCCACCAGACGGCGCAGCGCCTGCCCCTCCAGCCGTGTCTTGAGCAGAGCGCCCAACGGGTGAACATCGTCACCGATCCGGCCCAAAAGCGCCTCTTCACGCTCGGAGAGACCGCTGGTTTCCATACCTGTGACGGCCCGCACAAACCTCGCGTCATGCTCACCAGGGACTGCGCGGCGCAGCTGATCGTCCAGCGTGTCATGCACGGGGCCGGGCGCTTCAAAAGCCAACAGGCTGACCGGAATCACCCGTTGCGGGCCAAGCCTGACGCCACCCTGCAGACCCTCATCCTCGATATGCACCTCGCTGTCGCCCCCAAGGCCGGTGGTGCGCATCGCCACAGCCTCGACCATGGTGCGCCACGGTCCCACCTGCGCACCCGCGGGATCGATCATCGGCTTGCCGCCACGCAGCACGGCCACATCCGTGGTCGTGCCGCCGATATCGGACACCAGCGCGTGATCCGCCCCGGTAAGCCAGCGGGCGCCCACGATACTGGCGGCCGGCCCGCTCAGGATGGTCTCGATCGGACGCTCGCGGGCCTGATCCGCCGAAATCAGCGCACCATCGCCGCGCACCACCATCAAGGGCGCGGCGATGCCCAGATCGCGCAGCGTGCCTTCGGCCCGGTCGATCAGCCGCGCAATCATCCCGATCAGCCGGGCATTCAACAGAGCGGTCAGCGCCCGTTTCGGCCCGTTCAGCTTGGCCGATAGGTGATGCGAGCATGACACCGGCCTGCCCATGACGCGCCGCACGATCTCGGCGGCGCGCAATTCATGGGCCGGATTCCGGGTTGCGAACTGGGCGGCCACGGCAAAGGCCGACACATCGCGCATCGTCTCTAACCAAGCACAAAGTGCGTCTTCATCCAGCGGCATGGCCTCGGATCCGGCATGGCTGTGCCCACCTGCCAGCACAAGCGCCGGATCGCCCGCCAACGCCTTGTCCAATCCATGCCCGTCCAGATCCGTCGCACGAAACCCGATATAGATCAGCCCGGCACGCCCGCCCTGCCCCTCGACCAGGGCATTGGTGGCCAGCGTCGTCGACAAGGAGGCCAGCCCGATCGCCTCCGCCGCTTCGCCGCTCTGGCGCAGGACCTCCCTTATCGCCGCGCCAATCCCGATGGCCAAGTCCTGCCGCGTCGTCAACGCCTTGGCCTTGGCGACCACGTCACGCTCATCGCGGATCAACACCGCATCGGTATAGGTTCCCCCGGTATCGACACCCAACAGCAACGCCATGCACCTGTTCCCTCGCCAGCCTGCTGCCGGTTTAGCGGGTTTTCCGGGTCATTCCATCCCGTTTGCGTCACGATCCAGTCGCATGACCGCCCAACGCGCTGCATCGGCAACCGTCGGGTCAGCATCATCGCACAGGCGCTGCGCCACGGATCTCAACGCAGGCATCCCGGAATTGCCGATGGCATACAGCACATTGCGCACGAACCTGTCGCGCCCGATCCGTTTGATCGGACTGCCGGAAAACCTTGCGCGAAACGCCGCATCCTCCAATTGCGCCAACTCCTGCAGCTTCGGCGCCTTCAGATCCTCCCGCGCATGGTACCTGACCTCGCGCGCCTGTTGGGCAAACTTGTTCCACGGACAAACCGCAAGACAATCATCGCACCCATAGATGCGATTGCCCATCAACGCCCGCAGCTCGGGGTCCACCGGCCCCTTATGCTCGATCGTGAGGTAAGAAATGCAGCGCCGTGCATCCAACTGGTAGGGCGCCGGAAACGCAGCCGTGGGACAGATATCCAGACAGGCCCGACACGAGCCGCAATGGTCGATTTCCGCCGGATCAGGCTCGATATCGAGTGTGGTGAAGATCGAGCCGATAAAGAACCAGCTGCCCAGATCCCGGCTGACAAGATTGGTATGCTTGCCCTGCCAGCCCAGCCCCGCCGCCTGCCCAAGCGCCTTTTCCGGCACGGGCGCGGTATCCACGAAAACCTTGACCTCGCCGCCAGCCTCATCGATCAGCCAACGCGCCAACCGCTTGAGCCGCTTCTTGACCAGATCGTGATAATCCCGGTTTCGCGCATAAACCGAGACGGTTCCAACCTCTGCATCGGTCAAACTCGCCAGCGGATCCTCCTCGGGCGTATAACTTTCGCCCAGCATCACGATCGTGCGCGCCTCGGGCCACAGGGCGGACGGATCACCGCGCCACTCCGCGCGCTCGGCCAGCCAGCCCATCTGCCCGTGATAGCCCTTGTCCAGAAACGCCCTCAACCGGTCGGGCACATGCCCCACATCCCAGGGTCGGCACAGCTTTGCCAGATCGAACCCTTCCTCCAGGGCCCGCGCCACCAGCCTGTCTTTCAAGCCCGGCATGGCTTCTTCTGGCCCAAAATATCCTGGGGGGAGGCCGCAGGCCGGGGGGCAAAGCCCCCTTTTTCAAAAATCAAGATCGGCATAATGCGCCGGCGGGGGAAATCCGGGAACCTGATCCGCCAGAATCCCGCGAAACGCCGGGCGTGACTTGATCTTGGCATACCAATCCTTGACAGTGTCGCTCCGGGTCCAGTCCACATCGCTGATGTAATCCAGCGCGCTGAAATGTGCGGCGGCGGCAAAATCCGCTAACGTCATCGCGTCCCCGGCCAGCCAGCGCCGCCGGTCCAGCAACCACGTCATGTAATCCAGATGATACTTGATCGCCTTGGCGCCTGCCTTCACGTTCGTGCTGTCCGGAAAGCCAAGACCCATCACCTTCTTGTTCACCCGCTCATACACCAATTTCGAGGTCACCTCGGAATGAAACTTGTCGTCGAACCAGCTGATCAGCCGCCGCACCTCGTAGCGGGCTTCAGGGCTTTTCGGCATCAGGCAGGGATCGGGATACCGGTCTTCCAGATATTCACAGATCGCCGCACTTTCGGCCATTGTCATGCCGTCGATCTTGAGAACGGGCACCTTTCCGGCCGGGTTGCGCCGCAGGAAATCCGGGTCCTTCTCCCAATAGCGCTCTTCGATCAGTTCACACTCGATCTTCTTTTCGGCCAGGCTCAGCCGGACTTTGCGGGAAAAGGGGGAAAGGGGAACGTGATAAAGCTTGGCCATGTCAAAATAAAACCTTGTCAGGCAGGAGGTCATCCCTCCATGCCGTGAATGCGCCAGATTTTCAATCCTCGAAACAGGCCGCCCGCCCATCCCGGTCGATTGTCGCCGCCCCGTCCAGGATCGCGGCAGAGCGTTTGCGCAGCCAATCCCCCGGGGTCGCCGCCGATCTTCCCTTTGGGTCGGGCAGGACCGCGGCCAGCCGCGCAGCCTGAGTCGGGGTCAGTTCGGCCGGGGTCACGCCAAAGTAATGCCGTGCCGCCGCCGCGACGCCGAACACACCCTCGTCGAACTCGGCCACATTGAGATAAACTTCGATGATCCGACGCTTGGGCCAAAGCATCTCGACGACGGGCGTGATCGCCGCCTCCAGCGCCTTGCGTGGCCAGCTTCGCCCATGCCACAGATAGACATTCTTGACGACCTGCTGGCTTAGGGTGGATGCCCCGCGTGCGCCGCCATCATTGATCGCGGTCCGGATCGCCCGCATGTCAAAGCCCCAATGCAGGCAGTAATTGGCGTCTTCAGCCGCAACCACCGACCGGGCCATGACCGGCGCCACAGCCTCGATCGGGACCCAAAGGTGGTCGATCCCGCCAAGACGCCGAGCTTCTTGCCCCATGTAAAAGGTGCGGGGCGGGTCGAACACGCGGTGGGCCGCCACCGTTCCCAGCACGATCAGCACCGCCAACAGGCCGAACCTGATGGTCCAACGCCGCAGCCATCGCACCGGCCGGGTGCCGGGCGCGGGTTTGCGCGATGTCTGTTTCGACCTGCTCTTTGCCATCCCTAAAGCTATAGACAGGACCGCCCCTCGGGGTAAAGCGAAACGCCCGGGCGCGTGTCACGCAGCCTGTCATTCACCATCGCAATAGGCCCGGATCGCCAAATGCACATGATAAAGCGACGACGCAGGCATCAAACCCGAGCAGATGGCGCCGGTTTCGTGACGCTGATCGAACCAGCCACCACGCAGATCGGCTGTCAGATAGTCGCGGTGGATACGCTCCATCAGCGCCGAGGGCCTGTCTTGGGGGACAAGCGCATGGCCGCGCCAGCACATCACCATGATCGCGCGCAGATATTCCAGCTGCGGCCACAGCCGCCGGGTCAGAACAGCAGGCTGGCTGCTATCGGGCAGGAATCCCGACGCCAGTTTTCGCGCCTGAACCGCCGCAAATACCCCCCCGAGGTCTATGCCGCAATCACACCCCGTCACCCTCTCATACCGATCCAGAAGATAGACCCATTCCGCCATGTGCCCCGGCTCAACCGATTGCCGGGCCTCTGGCACCGGGGTCAGATCGGCCCTGTGATATTCCAGAAGGCGGCCATCCGGCTGCAGAAAGACATCCCGCAACAGGCCGAGGCATTCATCGGCAATCGCAAGATGGCGGGGCGCACCGGTGACGCGGTACATCTCGGTTGCGGCCTCGAAAAGGTGCATATGCGGATTCTGACGGCGCGGTAGCGCATGTGCCGCGTTTTCGAACCAGCCGCGCGGCGCCTTCAGCCGGGACAACCCCGCCTCGAGCCGGGGCAGATCATCGGCGCGCAGCCGCCCCTGCGCCAGCAACGCCGAGGCCGCAAGCAGCATGAATGCCAGATCATACAGATCATGCGGCGCGGACAGGATGCCAAGCCGGCTGTCGAACACCGCCACCAGATTTCCTGTGTGGGGATCAAACCCGCTGTCCATCGCAAAGCGGAACTGGCGTTCCCCCAAATCCAGCAGATCGGCGCGGCCGGTGGTGGCAAAGCAATAGGCCTGCCGCGCCTGAACCCGCAGCCGGCGGTCGATATCGCGCAACGGGCGCCCCGCGTGATCCAACGCCTCCCAGCTGACGCCGGTTGCAGGGTCGATCGCCACGCCGGACCACAGGGGATACACCTCGGTTTCCAGCCAATGCCTGGGGTCATCGACAGTTTTGCGCAGCGCGATCATGCCGGTGTGCCCCGGCCGAACCTGCGCTGCCAGCCGCGCACATGGCGCATCAGCCTGAGCATGTCGATATGATAAAGACCACTGCGCCCGACCCAGTCCACCGGAGGCTGGCGCAGGGTCGGAATCACGGCCTGTCCCACGCGCATGGGCGCAAGCGGCAGAAGATCGTCAAGCGCGGTATCATTGCTTGCGCGCATCAGATCGACATCGCCACGGTCCAGCAGCAATTGAAGTATCCTGCGGTCCAGAACCGGATCGTGGATCCTCCCATCCAGACCGCGATGCCCCATATCCTGCCCCAGCAGCGCCCGGCAACGTGGCCCCGGCTGATAGGCATAGCGCCGGGAGCCACCATACATATCGAACCCGGCCAAAATGATCCGGTCGAACCCCAGACCATGCGCCATGAGAACCGCATAGGTGCCCGTCAGAGGCTTGCGATCATGCTGCGCGATCAGCGTCTTGACCCCACGCGCGATCGCCTGATCACGAAATCCGGACGGGCGATAGAGTGACGCAAATTTCCGTTTTCCGGCCCGGATCACCGAAGGATTATGACTTGTCCAGCCCTGCAGATCGTAATCCGCCCGGCATTGCCAAAGGGTTGCGAACACAAAAGGCGCAACCCGCGGATCACCGGCCATGACCGCAAGATCCACGCGGCGGCCCAGATACTGCATGGGCTCGAAAAAGAAATTATTGGTGCGCAGGATGGCGTCGCTGACCAGAACGCGCCCCGCATCGATCCCGGCGATGGATGGGCCGTTACCGGCAACAATGGCGGTCCGGCCTGTCATCGCTGACCCACCTCTGCCAGCAGCGCATCGGCCATCACGCGCAAGGCGCCAGCCCCACCGGGACAGGGAAGAACCCAATCCGCAATCGCCACGATGTCGGGGTGGCTGTCACTGGGGCAGGCCGAGAGGCCCGACACCTGCATGACGGGTTTGTCGTTCACATCATTGCCGACATACAGAACCTCATGCCGCGTCAGGCCTTCGACGCCCAACCACGCGTCAAGCGTGCTGACCTTGTCATCGACGCCTTGCAGCGCGGGGATAGCCAGCTTTTCGGCGCGCCTTGCAACGACGGGATTACGTTCTTTCGACAGGATCAACATGCGCCAAAGCCCTGCCGCACGCATCATCGAAAGGCCCAACCCGTCCCCACGCGAGCACCGCACCGTTTCCCGGCCCATGTCATCGACATGAACGTGGTTATCGGTATGCACCCCGTCGAAATCCATCACCACGGCGCGAATCCCGCGCAATCTTGCGGGATCGACCCCGACGCCCCCCATCTGGAGCGCCAGGTGGATGCACAGCTGCAGATCGCGTTCGCTGTCGATCTCGATCGCGGGATGATCCACGGGGCACAAGGCCACCGTGCCGCAAAAACGATGACCCGCCGCCTCGAACGCGTCAGCGTTCACGCAATAGATCGCCCCGCTTTCGCGGAACGCAGGCGGCAGATCCTGCCGCCGCTGGCGCGGGCTGGCATGGTCATGGTTCACGCCCTGCCCCCATCCATCCGCATCCTGCGACCACAGAAACGAATGATCCGCAATCACCGACAGGGCGCAATCGGCACCCTTGTCCCGCATCAGGGTCAGACAGGCGTCAATCTCGGCGCCCGTGGTGAAGGGCGACGTGCATTGCAGGAACACCAGCCGGGACAGATCGGGCATATCGCGGCGCAGATACGGCAACGCATGCAGCCAGCCGGATTCGGAACTGGCGGCATCACCGGCGATCGCGGCGGGCCGGTCGATGATCCGCGCCCCGTGAAGCCGCCCCTCGGCCGCGATGCCGGCATCATCGGTCGAGACGTAAACACCCCCGACCTGCCCAGCCATACGGGCCGCCCGCACCGCGCGCGCCACCAGAGACAGATCGCCAATGCGGCGCAAATTCTTGCCCGGCACGCCCTTTGAGCCGCCTCTTGCAAGGATCAGACAGGCCGTATCCTGACGTGAAACATGCGAGGAATTTGAAATCATCACCACCACCCCGGTGCGTCCTTGCCAATTTACAAGCTGAGACCGCCGCGTTAAACAACCTAAGGGTAAGTCAGGTTTCATCTACAATATGTTAACGAGACTTAAAAAGACGCGCTTCGGCGGATTTTTATACCGGCTCTCTCGCAACAGGGTCGTCGGTGCGCCCCTGCGCCTTGCCGCATGGAGTGCGCAACAGGACTGGTCGAACCCAGCCTATTGGGGCCTGGCCAACCGCCGCCACAATCGCGACCAAGCTGCCATCCTGGCCCGATTCCAAGCCGAAACGGACAAGCGCGGATGACCCGTCCGGCGCCACGCCTTCTGCTGCTGTTTTGTGACGATTCCACCCTGATCTTCTGTTCACGCATGGCCGATCTTCTGATCGAGGCCGACCGGAACGCACAGATAACCTTTGCCGCCTACGCACCCGAATCAGCACTGTCGGACCGGCAGCTTCGCCAATATCTGCCACGCGGCAATTACCAGATTCTGGACACAGCCGGCCTGTCATCCGCACTGATGGGCGGCCACTACGACGCCATCCTGACCAGCCGCGTCTTTCGGCCTCTGGACCGAATGCTCAGCGATCCCCTCTATCGCCAAAAGGCCGGGCGCGCGCGGGTGGTCTCGTTTCTCGGGGGGTTGGATTTCTCACCGGGGCGGGGCATGCGCAACCGTCGGCATTGCGACGTGGTTTACCTTTTCCCGCGCACGATCTGTGAAAAATTCCGCGCCACCTATGCCAACCCCGAAACCGAGGGGCTGGCTGCGTGGCCCGCTGTCGGCTTCGGCCATCCCGCCTTTCTGATGCCTCACTCCGTGCCAGAAACAGGGCTTGATCCAAAAGGCGACATCTATTTCTTCGCGCAAGCGCTCAGCCCGTCAACCGCACGCGCCAGACGGCATATGCTTGCGGTCATGGCTGCCATTGCCCGGCGCAATCCTGATCGCAACGTGTGGATCAAACTGCGCCACCTGCCCAATGAGAATACCCGCCATTTGCACCGCGAGCGGCATGATTACCCCGGCCTTGCTGCCGCCAGCACCGATCTGCCGGTCAATCTGCGGCTGACCGCGCGGACCATGGCGCAAGCCCTGTCCAATGCCAGCCTTGGCATCACCTGCACGTCTACCGCTGCGATCGACCTTGTCCGCGAGGGCGTTCCGACGATGGTTCATCTGGATTACCCCGATACCACACTCGATCCTCTGGTCGCGCCGATGCGACGCCTGTTCACCGGCAGTAACCTGATCAAACCTCTGGACGATGTGTTGAACCTGCGGTTCACACCGCCCGATCCCGACTGGGTGTCGGGCATCTTCTGCCCCCGCGATCTGGGTCGCGATGTGCTGACCATGATTTCGGACGCCACGGTGCTGCCGCCCCACAACACCGAGGAGATTACTCCCAAATTATCAACTTATTAAGATTTGGCCCCAATATTTGCCCCCAATGCGAGTAAAATTGGAATGATCGGGTGCCAAATGTTTGATGATAAAAGACTGCTGGTTACCGGAGGAACAGGATCCTTCGGCAATCAGTTCATATCCACGATCCTCGAAACCTATTCCCCGTCCGCCATTGTGGTCTACAGCCGCGACGAGTTGAAGCAATTCGAGATGCAGCAGCGCTTTCCGGGCGAAAGCCGTCTGCGCTATTTCATCGGCGATGTGCGCGACGGCCAGCGCCTGACCGAGGCGATGGAAAATGTGGATTTCGTGGTGCATGCCGCCGCCCTCAAGCAGGTGCCCGCGGCTGAATACAATCCGATGGAATGCGTACGCACCAATATCACCGGTGCCGAAAACGTGATCCGTGCCGCGATTGCCCAGAAGGTCGACAAGGTCGTGGCCCTGTCCACCGACAAGGCCGCCAAGCCGATCAACCTTTACGGCGCAACCAAACTGGTTTCAGACAAGCTGTTCGTCTCGGCCAACAACACCGTCGGCACAAATCGCACCCGCTTTGCCGTGGTGCGCTATGGCAATGTCGTGGGGTCGCGGGGATCGGTGATCCCCTTCTTTCACCAGATGATCGACAACGGCACCAATTTCCTGCCGATCACCGATGATCGCATGACGCGCTTCTGGATCACGCTGGATCAGGGCGTCGAATTCGTCATCCGGGCCTTTGAACGCATGTGGGGCGGCGAGATTTTCGTGCCGCGAATCCCCAGCACCCGGATCACCGATCTGGCGCAGGCCATGGCCCCTGATCTGGAACAGCGCGTCGTCGGCATCCGCCCCGGTGAAAAACTGCACGAGGTCATGTGCCCCGAAGAGGACGCGCATCAGACAGTCCAGTTCGACAATTTCTTTTCGATTACCCCCACGATCAAGTTCACCAACACCGATGTCGATTTTGCCCATACCCGTCTGGGGGAAACCGGCCAACGCGTCGGTCCGGAGTTCGAATACAATTCCGGCAACAATCCGGTTTTCCTGAATCAGGGTGAAATAGAGCAGCTTTTGGCCGAAACCGGTTTCGGGCGATGATCCCATATGGGCGTCAATGGATCAGCCCCGAGGACATCGCCAGCGTCGTCGACGTCCTCACCTCGGATCACCTGACGCAGGGGCCGGCCATCCCGCGCTTTGAACAGGCCGTCCGCACGGCCTGCGCGGCACCGCATGCCATCGCCATCAACAGCGCCACCTCAGGGCTGCATATCGCCAGCCTTGCCCTTGGGCTGGGGCAGGGAAAACGGCTCTGGACGTCGCCCAACAGCTTTGTGGCCTCGGCGAATGTCGCCCGGCTCTGTGGTGCCGAAGTCGATTTCGTCGATATCGACCCTGATACACTGAACATGTGCGCCGGCCAGCTGCGCGACAAACTGCAAATCGCCCGCCGCGCGGGCCGTTTGCCGCATATCGTGATGCCGGTGCATTTCGCAGGGCTGTCCTGCGACATGCCCGCGATCCACGCCCTGGCGCTCGAGTTCGGGTTTCAGGTGATCGAAGACGCCTCGCACGCCATCGGCGCGATCCATGACGGCGGGCCAGTGGGCGAATGCCGCCATTCGGACGCCTGCGTGTTTTCCTTCCACCCGGTCAAGATCGTCACCACCGGCGAAGGCGGCGCGGTGACCACCAGAAATGACCGGCTTGCCACGACACTGGACAGGCTGCGCAGCCACGGCATCACCCGCGACCCCGCGCTGATGACGCATGACGCCGATGGGCCGTGGTATTACCAACAGCTTGATCTGGGACTGAATTACCGCATGACCGACATGCAGGCCGCCCTCGGCGCCAGCCAGATGCAGCGGCTGGAACAGTTCATCGATCTGCGCCACAGCCTTGCCCGACGCTATGACACCGCGCTGGCAAACCTGCCCTTGCGCCGCCAGCAACGCGATATGGCAGGCCGCTCGGCGCTGCATCTTTACCCGGTTCAGCTTGACCCGTCCCTGCCTGACCGCGCTGGCCTGCGCCGTCGTCTCTTTGACAGGATGCGCAACGACGGGATCGGCGTAAACGTCCACTACATCCCGATCCACACACAGCCCTATTACCGCGCGCTTGGCTTCCGGCGCGGCCAATGTCCCGTGGCCGAAACCTATTACGAGGGCGCTCTCTCGCTTCCGCTGCACCCGCAAATGTCCGACGCCGATCAGGCCGCCGTGATTGACAGCCTCACATCCGGCCTGACGTCACTGGGCCTGATCTGACGCCGCACCGCGCAACACCTGCGCACGGTGCCATCACCATTTGTCAGGG
This sequence comes from Roseovarius sp., assembly GCA_023260815.1. Lineage (GTDB taxonomy): Bacteria > Pseudomonadota > Alphaproteobacteria > Rhodobacterales > Rhodobacteraceae > Roseovarius. The sequence goes on along the minus strand of JALQUE010000033.1, from coordinate 3,885 downwards.
AATTGGACTCAGGGTCTGACGCAGCAGCAACCGAACCCGAGAGACCAACATGTCCGACATTTCACCGCGCCTTTCCCTGCCGTTCCTGATGCCCTCGCAGGCCCAGAAACACGTCACCCACAACGAAGCGCTGGAGCGGCTCGATGCTCTGGTCCAACTCAGCGTACTGGCCTTCGACGCCACCCAGCCCCCGGCCAGTCCCACGCAAGGCGATATCCATGCCATCGGCACCGGCGCAGCCGACGCATGGGCTGGCCACGACGGGCAACTGGGCCTTTTCACCGACACCGGCTGGAGCTTCATCCCCCCGCAGCAAGGCTGGCGCGCATGGGGCGTGGCCGAGGCAGAATTGCGGGTCTATTCCGGCGGAACATGGCTTTCGGTCATGCCACCGCTGCACAATCTGGACGGTGTCGGAATCGGGACGTCATGGGACAGCACGAACCGCCTTGCGGTCGCCTCGGACGCCTCCCTGCTCAGCCATGCTGGTGCCGGTCATCAGCTCAAGGTCAACAAGGCCGACACCGCCGATACCGCCAGTCTTCTGTTCCAATCCAACTGGTCGGGTCGCGCCGAAATGGGCCTGACCGGCGACGATGATTTCCGGATCAAGGTCAGCCCCGATGGCACCACGTTCCACGACGCGCTGCAGGTGCGGCGCGCGGATGGCGTCACCCTTGTCCCCTGCCTGATGAGCGGCAGGGTCAGTATCATGATCGACAGTGTGGTCAGTATCCCCACACCGGGTGCGGGCGGGCTGATAGCGGTCTCGATGGTCGATAGCGCCTATCCCCAGACACCCCATGCAGGTCTGTTTTCCTATGATACCGGGCCGTCGCTGTCGTTTCTGACACTGGCCAAGGGCGCCAGCCTCGAGGATCACGGCACCACGCCGCTGACCGGCACGACAGGCACCAACGGCCGCAGTTCCATCGCCGTGGCCAATGGGGCGATTCTGCTGGAAAACCGTCACGGACCCGAAAGGGTCTACGCCTACACATTCCTCAACACGTTCTGAAAAATCACAGGTCCGATACCGGCCCGCATCCCGTGGGCCGGTCCACAGACGGCGCGCTCACCGCGCATAGCTGAACAAGACGCCCTCGGCCTCTCCTGCGTCGATCACCGCGCTGACCGCGTCAAACATTGCGCATGCCGCGATCACCCGCAAACCATGCCCCTCACCGGGCCGGCATCCGGTATAAAGACCTTGTTGCCACAACCTCTCGTCCATCGGATTCACATCGGTCAGAACGCCCCTGTCGATATCACGCACAAAGATCGAAAACGCGCGATCAGACGTGATCCCCCCCGCATCCGTATAGGCTGTTCGGAATGTCTTGTGATAGCGGTAGGGCACATCCCTCATCTGCTCGACATGATGATAAAAGGTCATGCTGGTCTGCCCCATCAGGTCCAGCACCGCGATCTTGCCCGCCATCCTGCGCAGCATAGCAAACGGCGAATCATCCCCGTAACCGCTGTCGTTGAACAGCCCCCGGAATGCCCCGGCCCCTGCTCCGATCACCGCAAAGGAATAGGCCGGATGCCCGGTTCTCACCGCACCGGGATGCAGGCGCGCGGCCTCGGTCATGGCCCCCATCCGCGAGGGGCTGTGCCGGATATCGAAAGGCGCCCCCTTGCAGACATCGAAATTGAACAACGGAAACAAAACCGTCCCTGTCTCTCCGACTGCCTCCAGAAACGACTGCATGATTTCGGCAGGCGAAAACCCCCGCTCACAGGTCCGCCGCAGACTGCTATGCACCAGAACCGTGTCGCCCCTCGCCAGACCCGCATCGCGCCAATCGCGCACCAGATCGGATATCTGCCCGTCTTGACCCGCCTCAGCCATGTGCCGCACCTCCCTTGGGATCAAGCGCCAACATATCTTGCGCGATCAACGCCTTGACGATCGGCAGAAGGGCATCCACCCCGCAGCCGATCTTTTCCGCCATATCGCACAAATCGCGTGTGCCATCGGCCAGCGACAGGATCATCAACAGCCGGTTCAGCGTTTGTCGGCTATCGCTTTTGCCATCCGCCGAACTCCCCCGGTTCATCGGTGAATTGATAGTCGGATAAAGTCCCCTCCGGCCAAGCTGTGGCTCGCCAAAGGGATGCCGGTTGCACAGCATCAGATCGGTATAATCGAACGCCTCCAGCACCTCGGCCAAACGATCTGCCGCATGCTCCACCTGTTCGATACGCATCAGCCTCTTGTCATCGGCCGAGCTGTGATATTCCGCATATTGGCCATAGACCGTCCGCGCCGCCTGAATCACCGGGAAATCATAGCCCGGCGAACAGAACTGCCGCTCGTCCGAGCCTGAAATCGGCGTGAAGGGCCGCAACTCGACCTGATCGGGATAGGCCCCGGCGAAATGCCGCGCCAGATCATCCATCGCGCAAGGCCGTCCCACCCAATCGCGCCGCGACAGCTTGAAACTCAGTGTGTTCCGGTGGCCGCCAAGGCATGTGAGCACCATACCCCCCTTCAGCTTCGGGGCGATCTCGTCTCCGAAACGCGCCAGATACGCGATCGAGCCGATCGTTTCAGGACACAACAGGAACCGGTACGTGACATGCCGCCTCGGCAGATCCCTCAGCCGCTCATATATCCGCACCAAGGCCAGCGGCCCCGACAACTCGTTATTGGCCATGCTGGGATGACACAGATAGGACGAGATCAGCACGATTTCGTCACTGTCTCCGGGCAGATCGGCGGTGGCGAAAGTGACCTCTCCCTCGGTCAGATCTGTCTGGATATCAACGGTATACATCCCGTCGGGCAGGGCTTCGCGCTGACGATGCGGCAGGCAGAAACCCCAACGATCACTGTAATAGCTGGTCACATAGGGGATCGCGTCCGGCAGGTGCGGCAAGGAATGCAGATGCGGCTGCAACTCTGCCAGGGGCATCTTGCCGGCAAACGGGATCGAGTAATTTACCAGATGCAGGTTGTGATCGGCGACATCGCACACCACCGCCCCATCCGGCCCAATCAGACGCGCCGCCGTGACGGACCATTCGCGCGGCACGGTCCAATCCAGAACCTTTTCCCCAGTGGGCACGCCATGCATCTGCAACGGCATATGTTCGGCAAAGATGGCAAGGCTTTCGCGCAGACCGGGGCCGGTGATGCTGCGGCAGATCGGGAAAAGCCGGTCGAACAGCGTTGAAAGATCGGCCCTCATGAGGCTTTCCGCCCAAGGACCTTGTTCGCCCACCGCTGCAGAAATCCTCGTGCCTTTTGGCGGCGTGCTTGCGCGATCGGAACAGGGTCGGCGCTTTGTCTGCGCAAATGGTCAAGGTCACGCTCGCGCGCCCGCCGCAGCGCCGCCTCAGCGCCGGGTTCCATGCGCGCGCCCATGGCACGCCCAGCCAGTTCCAGAACCTCGGGCGCGGGGGCCTTGGCGTTTTTCATCAGGTCGTCGCGAAACCAGTAAGGCGGATAGAGCACCTTGTTGGTCACCGGGCGCGCATGAAACCGGTAGCTTTGGGTGAACGCTTCGTTGGCCATGTAATCCAGCCAGACTGCCGCGCGTTCCCGGATATCTTCGGCCACGATGGCGGGTTTCTCAAAGCGCAGATATGCCTCGTACTCGGCGCGATCCTTCGGCACCACATGCCCGATCGGATAATCGACCGGCGCGAAATCCCCCGTCAGCACGGCGGGAATACCCATCAGCCCCAATTCGATCGCGGTCGTGCCATTATACACCAGCCCCAGATCCATCCGCTCGCGCATATCGTCCATGTCGAACCAGCGGTGCCCAAGAAACACGGCGTTCTCACCCAAGGGCGCGTCGATCAGATCGCGGAAATATTCCGTCGGAAAGGTCGAAATCTCGTTGTTCAACTCGTGCGGATGCGGCTTGATCA
>JALQUE010000009.1 GCA_023260815.1 Roseovarius sp. | reverse complement strand
GGGGGCCGGGTGGTGGCGGGGGAATGATGCGCGGTGCGGGCGTCAGTTCATGGCATTGTTGGCGTTGAACAAGATGGCCTGACTGTAGGTGCCGTCGATGTAGAAGCGCGGCCCGATCGGCACCGCGCGCAGATCGAGCCTGCGTAGCCAGCGCGCCCAGATCGCCGGAACGATGCCGATGACATGCGACGCGCCCTCGGCCCGGGCCGTCGAGATCAGCTTGCTGACCAGCACCTGCTGGATGTCGAAGCGGCGTTGGGCGGGCACATGTTCGGTGATGAAGACGCGCGCGGCCTCCCAGACCTTGGGATCGACGGGGGCTTCCATGAACAGCACATCGGAGGGCATGTTTTCCAGGACGCCGCGTTGCGCATCCCGGAGCATGTAGCTGTAGATGCCGCAATGGGCCGTGGTGGGAAGAAGTCGGATGCCGGCAAGGATCTCGCCGAATTCATGGACAATGATCCAGCGACATTGCGGCGTGTCATACTGGTCGAATTCCATGCCGTCGGTATGGTGGATGTCCCAGTCCAGCTGATCGATGAAAACGTGTTTGCGCGCCTGCAGGTAGTTGACCAGAAGTTCGCCGTAATTGTGCATGTTTCCGAAAGACAGGCTGCTGGCGCGAACATTCGCGATGCCCGTGCTCTGGGGGCGCTCGGATCGGATCCGGAGACGTTTCTTGTCACGGCTGCTGACCAACGCACGCGACAGCGCGGTGTCCGGTGGCAGCTCAGGAAATACGGAGGCCGCCGGAGAGGTGTCCGGATGGACTTTGAAATTTTTCATAACCTGCGCTCAATAATGGCTTTTTAGTGGCTATTATGAGACATGGTGATGCAATTGTGCCAGTTCTTTTTTGCGTCGCAGCAACATTTCCCGGTTTTTTAGCGGAATTGTCCTTGATTTGAAGCTTTTCTGCCGCGCATGACTTTGCGGCAACCAACATTGCGCGCCGATCTTTGCGCCGGGTGCAGGCTGTGAGGGGGCGGCGCGGGGCGTTGGCCGCCCGTGTCAGCCTTTGGGCATGAGCATCTTGGCGGGCGGCCAGTTGCCGTCGGAGGCGCGGATCTCGTCATTGAAAAGCGCGCGATACCCGCGGGCTTCGAGATGGGCCAGTTCGTCATTGAAATAAAGGTTGCCCAATTGATTTGCGGGCACCTTGTCAAGCGAGCGGGCGATGTTCAGGGCCTCGACGCTTTTGACCGCTTCATAGAGCGCGAAGATCGCGTCATCGGGGGTTTTGACCCGGAAGGGCGTCCCGAGCACATATTGCACCCGCGATTGCGCTGCGGCATCGGCCCGGTCAAGCTGTCCGACCGACTGGTGCAATGCCGCCTGAAGACGGGACTTGAGAAACCGGGCGAAGCCGGGGCAGGAGATCAGGAAAATCCCCCGACCGCGATACGAGAACATCGCGTCCAGTTTGCGCATGCCATGTGAAAGGGTGCGGGCAAAGGCCGAGATCACGCGGACCTGATCGGAACTGGACAGATCATTCTGCAGTTGCTCGAAATTGGAAATCTTGAGCGCGCCGACGCAAAACCGTTTGGACGTCTGTTGCGCGCGCTTGAGAACGAAATTCTCGAAGGCGATGTATTCGACAAGGCGCGGCAGATCCCGCGCTTCGAGTTGTGCGGCAAGGTCGATATCGGATGATGTGATGGTTCGCGCCACGGGCTGACCGAAGGCATCGACCCCGCCGGCGGGCTTGTAATGGGCGATATCGCTGCGCTGCCACGACCGCAGCTTTTCGCGCAGAACCTGAAAATCGAACGGTTTGTTGAGGTAATCCGACGCTCCCGCGGCAAAGGCATTATCAAGGTAATGGCGTTGCGACATCGCGGTCAGCATGATGACCGGCGTTGTGGAATAGCGCGGATCGGTGCGCACGTGGCGGCACAGGGTGATCCCGTCAAGTTCGGGCATCTGGATGTCGAACAGCAGGCAGTCGAAGGCGTCTTCTTGCGCTTTGAGGATGTTCATCGCCTCGGCGCCGGACAGGGCCTTCACGACCTGGTGGTTGTCACTGGCGCTTAGCGATCTTTCGATGAGTTCGACGAAGGAATCGTCGTCGTCCACTGTCAGGATTTTCATCCGGGATCCCGTCATGCTGTGCTTCAGATGTTGAACCTCAGGAACTGGATACCGACACGCTGGACTGAATGTGCCCAGCAAATCAGGAGAATCTTTGCGCAAATTAAGGTGGAACTTGGATGATCGGACGATCGGCAAGACGCGGGATTCGCACCGGGATGCGGGCAGCGCGGCGTCACGCCGGGATTTTTACATCATTTTGCCAAAATCTTGTGGCCAGTCGCAATGATTGGTCTGGCAAAAGGCAGGGGCAAAGCCACCAAAAGCCTGAAAATACAGAGTTTCTTACGCGATGCCGGACTGGCCGTTCGTGGCGCTTTGGAGCGGGTTGAGGTCATGCTGACGCCATATTTTGAACGACATCGTGACCTAGCCTAAAGCAGTGTGTCGGTACGCTTCCAGAACCTGCGGGACGTATCTTTTTTTAAAGTCGGCAGTCCATCTCGGATCACACGGGAGACCGACAGGATGAAGATTCTGCTGGTAGACGATGACGAAAGCATTCTGGCGCTGCTCAGACAGTTCCTGAGCGCGTCCTGTGGGCATGACGTGACGGCCTGTTCAGGCGGATTTGAGGCGCTTGACTGCATCGCGCGGACCCAAGAGCCGTTCGATTGCTTCGTGCTGGATATTCAGATGCCGCAGATGGACGGTATCGAACTGTGCGGGAAGATCCGTGACGTTCCCCGCTATGCCGGCACCTCGATCATCATGCTGACGGCCATGGCACAGCTTGACCATCTGGACCGGGCCTTTGCCGCAGGGGCCAACGATTACATCACAAAGCCGTTCGAGTTGGGCGAGTTGCGGGCGCGGATCAAGAGCAGTCAGCGTTTCTTGCGCAGCGAGGCTGGCGGCGAGGCAGGTGGCGAAGCGGGCGGCGAGGGTGGCGGCGAAACTGGCGGCACGTCCCGCATGACACGTCCCGACAGTCCCGAGGATGCCCCCCCGGGCACGCAACGCGAGAGTGACCCGCCAGAGAGGGGCGCGCGGCAGGACGAGAGTTTTTCGGAGGTGGTCGACATTCGCAATGTCGATCGTGTTCTGGGTTATACCGCCTTTGAGAATTACATCATGCAATTGCCGCGCTTCGGCATGTTCCAGTCATCGGTCAGCGCGATCCGCATCGTGCAGGCCGAGCAGGCACATCAGATCTGTTCGCCCGATCAATTCCGCAAGCTGATACATCTGGTTGCTGGTGTCATCTCGGAGACGATGCGCCGCGACAACTGTTTTGTCTCCTATCGTGGGGCGGGTCTTTTTCTGTGTATTCAGAATGGCCGGGACAGCCTGTCGCGGGAGGATATCGAAAAGCCACTGAACCGGCGGTTGCAGGTTGCGCTGGCGAAATTCCCCAGAAATGTCACGCTGGAGCTGACGGTTGGCAAAAGACATCCGCTGCGGTGGGTGACAAAGGCGGGTATCCTCAAGGTGCTGTTCAATCTGGCCCGCGACACCGATGACGAAAACGCCGTGCCGCTTGTCGAGACGCCGAGGGACACCACGTTGGTCAATATCGAGCATCGCCGCGATGCGTCGCCGGGGCGGCAGCCTTACAAGTCCATGCTGAACGAATTTCTGGTCGAAGAGGATCTGTCGCCC
>JALQUE010000418.1 GCA_023260815.1 Roseovarius sp. | reverse complement strand
GGATTGATCCACCGCTGACCCTCGGCTGATCCACAGCGACCCAAGATAAAAAACCTGCCTCCATCCAATCGGATCGGGGCAGGTTTTTTGTTGGTTGCGTACGGAAGGGACACAAATCCCCGGATCAAACCCCGGTTCCGTACGAAACCCGCGTCGGTTTCGTACGGATCGTACGAATTTATTCCGCCAGACGACTGATCACCACGGTCACTTCCGGGCGCTTGCCGATCTCGGTCTGCGATGTCTGACGCGCAATCTTGCGCAGCGCGTCTTCCAGCTTGTCGTCATCGGTCAAAACCTTCGCCCCGGCCCGGCCAAGGAACTGGCTCAGATCCTCTTCCAGCACATCGACAAGCGGCGCGCGGCTGTTGCCCGTTTCCGGCAAACCCTTGATTTCACACCAGGGTTCGCCCAAAGGCTCGTCTTCTTCGTCAAGGATCACATTGACAGTGACATGCCCGTTCAGCGCCATGCGGATACGGTCCCGCACAATGCCATCCAGTGCCCCGATCTTGACCGAGCCATCCAGATAGGTCCGACCGGTCTCGACATAGTCGCACACTTCCGCGCGGTTGCCCGTCAGGTCGATCATCGTGCCATTCACCGCAAGAACGCCCTGCATCTTCTTGGAATTGGCCAATTTTACATGTTCGCGCAAATGCCGGTGTTCCCCATGCATCGGCACGACGATCTGCGGTTGCAGCAATTCATGCAGCTTTTCAAGGTCCGGTCGGTTGGCATGGCCCGAGACGTGATACTTTCCGTCTGAATCGTCCACAACATCGACGCCCATCTCACTGAATTGGTTCATGATTTTGATAACGCCGCGCTCATTGCCGGGGATCGTCTTGGATGAGAACAGGAAGGTATCGCCCTCCTTCATCGACAGCCCCAGGTAATTCCCCTGCGCCAGTTGCGCACTCGCCGCACGTCGCTCCCCCTGACTGCCAGTGACGATCAGCATCAGGTTTCCGCGCGGAATATCCTTTGCTTCTTCGGGACTTACAGTTTTCGGGAACGAGGTCAGAACCCCTGTTTCCACCGACGCCTCGACCATCCGCCGCATCGCGCGGCCCAGCAAACACACCGACCGTCCGGCCCGATCCGCCGCCTCGGCCAATGTCTTCAGCCGTGCCACGTTGCTCGCAAAGGTGGTGGCCACCACCATCCCCTTGGCGCCTGCGATCAGGGCTTGGATATCCTCGGCCAAGGTGCTTTCAGAACGGCCCGCATGTGTATTGAAAACATTGGTAGAATCACACATCAGCGCCTTGACCCCGGACTTGGCAAGACTGGCCCAAAGGTCAGGATCAAACGGCTCGCCCACCACCGGATTTGCGTCGATCTTGAAGTCGCCAGAATGCACCACACGGCCCTTGGGCGTGTCGATGACCAGCCCGGAACTCTCTGGAATCGAATGGGAAATCGGCACGAACCCCACGGTGAACGGTCCCGCCTTGGTCACCTCCGGCCAAGGCGACACCACACGCACCGCCTTTTCGGAATAGCCGAACTCCTCCATCTTGCGCCGCGCGATATTGGCCGTGAACGCCCGCGCATAGACCGGCGCGCCCAACTGCTCGTAGTAATGCGCCACAGCCCCCACGTGATCCTCGTGGGCATGGGTGATAAAGATCGCTTCCAGCTGGTCACGTCGGTCTGCAAGCCATTGAATATCCGGGAAAATCAGATCGACACCGGGCGAGGTGTCCATGTCCGGAAAGGTCACGCCCAGATCGACGAGGATCAGCCGTTCCTTCCCTTTCGGCCCATAGCCGTAAACATAGGCATTCATGCCGATTTCGCCGGCCCCGCCAAGGGGCATGTAGATCAGTCTATCGCTGCTCATGAGGTTTGTGCCTTCTTGTTGTAATCATGAATCACGGTCAGCCCGTGCATTGTCAAATCGTCTTCGATCGCGTCGAACAGCATGTCGCCCTGCGCAAACAGCGAGGCAAGACCGCCTGTTCCGATGATCCGCATCGGACGACCATACTCGGCTCTGATGCGGTCGCATACACCATTGACCAGCCCCACATAGCCCCAGAACACACCTGACTGCATACAGTCTACCGTATTGGTTCCAATGACTTTTTGTGGTTTGGTTACGTCCACATGCGGCAGCGCCGCCGCCGCCATGTGCAGCGCCTCGAGGCTCAGGTTGACCCCCGGTGCGATCACCCCTCCCACGTAAGCGCCGTCATTTGCCACCACGTCAAAGGTGGTCGCCGTGCCGAAATCCACCACGATCAGATCGCCGCCATGCCGGTCATAGGCGCCCTCGGAATTCACCAGCCGATCCGGCCCCACCTGCGTGCCCGGATCGACGCGCGGCGGGTTGGGCAACAGGCATTCCGGCTTGCCCACGACAAGCGGCCGCACACCGAAGAACCGGTCCGAGAACACCCGCAGGTTCCACACCACGCGCGGCACCGTCGACGCAATGATCACATCCGAGAT
>JALQUE010000377.1 GCA_023260815.1 Roseovarius sp. | reverse complement strand
CGCGCGTTGAACTCGTCCAGCCGATGGCGGGCGGTGTCCCAGCCCATGCGCTGGCGCAACAGCTCCAGCGACGTCTCGATTTCGGCGATGGTGGTCTGGATTTCAGCGCGCATGGTATCCCGTTCCTGATCTGCTCGGATGCCGGTGATACCGCAGGCCAGCCCGCCCGGCAAGATCACGCGCACCTGACCTGCCCTGCCCTTCCCCTGACCAGCCCCTGCCCTTGACCCTTACCCTGCCGGGCTTGAGGCCCGCTCAGTAAAGCCCGCCTGAACTCAGACTGCCAAAGCTCGCCTTGCCGCCGACCTGCGCTTTGCGCCCGGTCGAGGTAGTGACCTCGCGCACCTGTTCGGTCTCGCCGCGCTGGAACAGCTCCAGATCGTTGCCCATGGCAAAGCCCCCCGAGACGCTGTAGCCGAAGATCGGCTCCTCCCCGTCGCGGAAATACTCGGCCACCACATAATCGCCTTCCGCGTCATCCGGCAGGCGCGCACCCGAAAACCGGTCGATCTTCAGGAAATGCCCGCCCGGCGGCACCTCGAACTGGCCGCCGCCATATGTCTTGATCGCCTCGGCCATGAAGTCCTGAAAGACCGGCCCGCACAAGGACGACCCATACGCCCCCCGACCCAGGCCGCGCGGCTGGTCATGCCCGATATAGCAGCCCGCCGCGATATTGCTGGTAAAGCCCACGAACCACACGTCTCGGGCGTCGTTGGTGGTCCCGGTCTTGCCCGCCACCGGCACCGGCAGGTTGATCGCGCCCGACGCGGTGCCGCGATCCACCACACCCTTCATCATCGAGGTCAGCTGATACGCCGTGACCGCATCCATCACCCGCTCGCGATCCGACACGATGCGCGGCCCTCGCGTCTCGGGGATCGTGCGCGTGTCGCAATCCGTGCAGACCCGCGGATCGTGCTTGTAGACGGTCTTGCCATAGCGGTCCTGCACCCGGTCCACCAGTGTGGGCCGCACCCGTTCGCCGCCATTGGCGAACATCGCATAAGCCGCCACCATGTTGTAAAGCGTGGTTTCCTCGGACCCCAGCGAATTGGCAAGGAACTGGCCCATATTGTCGTAGACACCGAAGCGTTCCGCGTAATCGGCCACCACGTCCATGCCCACTTCCTGCGCCAGCCGGATCGTCATCAGGTTCCGCGATTGCTCGACCCCTGTGCGCAGCGGGGTCGGCCCGTAGAACTTGTTCGACGAATTGCGCGGCCGCCACAGCCCTTGCGGCGTGTCGATCTCGATGGGCGCGTCAATCACGATCGTGGCCGGGCTGTAGCCACTGTCCAGCGCCGCGGCATAGACGAACGGCTTGAAGCTCGACCCCGGCTGACGCAGCGCCTGCGTGGCACGGTTGAAAACCGAATGCTGATACGAGAACCCGCCCTGCATCGCCAGCACGCGCCCGGTATCCACATCCATTGCGACAAAGCCGCCCTGCACCTCTGGCACCTGCCGCAGGGTCCAGCGCAGGAACGCGCCCGCGTCATCGGTCATCTTGCGGACATGCACGACCTCGCCTGTCTCGAACGTGTCGAAGAAATTGCCCGGCAGCCAGCCGATATCGGCACGCGGCACCACATGCGGCGCAGTCTCGTCCGGGGCGACGCCCTCGATGCCAAGCCGCATCTGTTGGTCCGCGATCTCCAGCACGACCGCCGGGTACCATGGTCCGTCCAGCACGATATCCCTGGCGATTTCGGCCTCGGCCAGGGCCGCGCGCCAGCTCTGCTCGTCCGCCAGCGCGCTTTGCGGCAGCGTGATCCCGGTGCCGGTCCATGTGCCCCGGCCCCGGTCATAGGCTTCCAGCTGCCGGCGCAGCGCGATGGCCGCCTCGACCTGCATCTCGGGATCGATCGTCGCGCGCACACTCAGACCGCCGCTGAAAAACTCACCTTCCCCGAATTCCTGGCTCAGCTGGCGGCGGATCTCGTCGGTGAAATAATCGCGCGGCGGCAATTCGGCCGAATACGGCACGAAATCGCCATTCTGCACCGAGCGCAGGGGCTGCGCCACCTCGGCCTCATAGGTGGCCGCGTCCAGATAGCCGTTCTCGTGCATCTCACGCAGCACGAAGTCGCGCCGCTGCAGCAGCCGGTCACGATTGCGCACCGGATGATAATCCGACGGCGCCTTGGGCATCGACGCCAGAAACGCCGCCTCATGCGGCGCCAGCTCGCGCAGGGACTTGTTGAAATAGGTCTGCGCCGCCGCCGTCACACCATAGGAATTCTGCCCGAGGAAAATCTCGTTGAGGTAAAGCTCGAGGATCTTCTCCTTGCTCAGCGTCTCCTCGATGCGCGTGGCCAGGATGATCTCCTTGATCTTGCGCTCGATCCGCCGGTCACCCGACAGCAGGAAGTTCTTCATCACCTGCTGGGTGATGGTCGACGCCCCCCGCACCGTTTCGCCCCGGGTCTGCACCGCTTCCACGACCGCCGCCGCGATGCCCCGCGCGTCATAGCCCCCATGCTGATAGAAATTCTTGTCCTCGGCGCTGATGAAGGCCTGCTTGACCATGACGGGAATATCTTCCGCCGGCGTGAACAGACGCCGCTCTCGCGCGAATTCGTCGATCACGCGCCCTTCTCCGGAATAAATCCGGCTGATGGTGGGCGGGGTGTAATTGGCCAGCGACTCATGACTGGGAAGGTCCTGCCCGTAGATATGCAAGACCGCGCCGATGCTCAGCGCAATCATCATCAGACCCAAGGTGATCAGGCTGAAGATCGTGCCGAAAAAGGTTCCTATCGCTCTGAGCACGTTTGCCCCCGGTGGTTGTCACCGCCTCATATAGGCATCCCGCGACACCCCGTCAAAACACATCTTGCCCGATGGCGCGGGACGGCGCGTCACTGCCGCACCAGATCGGCGATCGCGGCATCCTCGGCGCGCCAGGCCTCCAGCGCGTCGCGCAAGGCCTCGGCCATCTGCCCCCTCCAGGCGGGATCGGTCAGGTTCTTGAGGTCTCTGGGGCTGGACATGAAGCCCAGTTCCAGCAAGGCCGACGGGATGTCGGGCGACTTCAGCACCGAAAACCCCGCGTGTCGCAGCGGCCGGGAATGCAGCGGCAGGCCCTTGGCCTCGATCCCCTGGCGCAGACTTTCCGCCAGCCGCCCGGCGCGCGGCTGCGTCTCGATCCGCGCCAGGTCCATCAGCACATCCGCCACGATATCGTCCTTGCCGCTCAGGTCGATCCCCGCCAGCATGTCGGCGCGGTTATGCCGCTCGGCCAGGGCTGCACTGGCCTCGTCGCTGGCACTGTCGGACAAGGTATAGACCGTGGCGCCATGCGCGCGCCCCTCGCTCAGCGCGTCGGCATGCAGCGACAGGAACACATCCGCCCGCATCCGGTGCGCAATCGCCACCCGCCGCTCAAGGGACACGAAACTGTCATCCTGCCGCGTCAGCACCACCTCGAAGCCCCCCGCCCGCACCAGCACCTCCTGCAGCTCCAGCGCAAACACCAGCATCAGGTCCTTTTCCGCCAGACCATCGACCTGTGCCCCGGGGTCCAGCCCGCCATGCCCGGGATCAAGCACCACCACCAGCGGCGCCTCGCCGCGCTGCCGTGGGCGCTTCTCGGCCTTCAGCGCGCGCTCCGGCACCTCCCATCCCGGCAGGTCCGGCGCCCCCGCCCCGGCGGCAAAGACCTGCGCCGTGACAGGCCTCAACGACATCTCGAGCACCGCCCCCCCGGTCACATCATCGATCGTCAGCCCCGCCCGGTCCACCGCCATCGGGGCGGCCAGGTCCAGCACCATGCGTGACCAGCCGGGCCGGAAATCGCCGACACGCACCCCCGCAACCACCGCGCTCTGATCCAGCACGGCGCCATCGATCCCGCCCCAGTCCACTTCCCTGAAATCCAGCACCAGACGTTCCGGCGCCTCCAGCGTGAAGACCCGGTAGGGCACGCCTTGGCTCAGCACCAGACGCAACACCGCCCCGCGGCCTGTGTCGGTGATGCTGCTGGCCTGCACATCCAGCCGCGCCAATCCGCTGAAATCCCGGTCCTGCGCCGCCAGCAGACCCGCTGAAACCGCGGCCCACAGACCCAGCACACCCGCCAGAACCATCCTGATCATCCTGCTCACCCGCCGCTTTTTCCGGTCCCGTTTTCTGCCGCCAGCATACCATCTGCGCCCCGCTTGCCCAGCCCTCATCAGACCCCCGACCGCGCCCCGCTGCCCGTTTCTTCTGGCCGGAAATATCCCGGGGGGTCCGGGGGGCT
>JALQUE010000340.1 GCA_023260815.1 Roseovarius sp. | reverse complement strand
GGGCTGAGGGCTGAGGGCGGCCAGCTCAGGCGCGCGACAGCACGCTCGAGGGGCGCGCCTTGTAGAGGGCGGCGGTCAGCGCAGCGGCCAGCCCCGCCTTGATCAGGTCGCCGGGGATGAACGGCGCCATCGACAGCGTGGCTTGCGTGACCGTCAGATCGAGCATCGCCACCATCCCGAGGATGCCGGGGATATAAAGCACCACGATCCCGCCGATCACCGCCGCGATGATCGCGGCGGGAAAGACCGGCGCGCCGCGCATCCGTTCCATGATCAGTCCGGTGACGAAGGCCGCGATCGGAAAGCCGATCAGGAAGCCCACCGTCGGGCCGGCAAAGACGCCAAGCCCGCCGCGCCCGCCCGCCAGAAGCGGCAGGCCAAGGGCCACCAGCCCCAGAAACAGCAGCACCGCCAGCGCGCCGCGCTGCGCGCCCAGAACCGTGCCGCACAGCATGATCCCCATGCCCTGCGCGGTGATCGGAATGCCCGAGGCCAGCGCGAATTTCGGCACCAGCCCCAGCACCGCGATCAGCGCGGCGAAGAGGGCGATCAGTGTGACCTGTCGTTCCATGATCCGTGTTCCTTTCTTCTCGTGTCCTGGTCAATCCATATCAAATCCGCCGCGCGCGCGCAGCGCCTCGGCGACATGTTCGGCGTCATCCACCGCCATCAGCGTGATCGGCAACGCCACCTGCCACCCGGGCCGACGCGGGCTGCGCGCGCGCCAGGCGTCGATCAGCAGCCTTGCCTTGTCCAGCATCACCGGTATGAAGCGCACCACAAGCACGATGGCAAAGCCGATCGGCGCCGTGTTCACCCCCAGCCGTGCCAGCGGCGCAAGGCCCCACATCACCACCTCGACCAGATCGTCGAAGCGGCTGGTCATCGTCACCAGGTTGGCCAGCGCCACCGCCGCGATCAGCCGCAGCGCGATCACCGCCCCCGCCATAAGATCGCCGGTCAGCCCATGCCAGAGCATCACCAGCGCCACGAAAAACCACACCGGCTTGAGCAGGCCAAGCCCCGCGCGCAGGAACGCGCGCCCCGGCACAAGGTAAAGCCCCGCCACCGCGGCATTGGCCAGCAGCATCGCGGCCAGGCTGTCCAGCACGACCAGTCCCACCGTCGCCGCGCAGAGCCCCGCCAGCTTGGCCCCGGCGCGTATCCGGTGATAGGGCGTGCGGATTTCAGAGGTCAGCGTCAGCATCGCCCATCGCCTCCATCGCCTGCAGGTAGGCCGCCAGCGTCGCATCGGCCGGCCCGTCGGCGGCAACACCGCCCCCCTCCAGCCAGATCGCCCGATCATAGCCCGCCAGCGCCGCGATGTCGTGCGAGACATGGATGATCTGCGCGGGCACCGCCGCCAGATAGCGCCGCAGCGCGCGTGTCGTCGGCAGGTCCAGCCCCGCGAAAGGCTCGTCCAGAATGATCACGCGCGGCGTCATCGCCAGCACCGACATCAGGCAGACCAGATGCCGTTGACCCTGCGACAGGCTCGCCACCGGGCGCTCGGACCAGTCCACCCGTCCGAACCGCGCCAGCATCTCATGGGCGCCGGCGCGGGCGGCGGTCTTGTCCTGGCCAAGCTGGCGCAGGCCAAAGGCCAGTTCCTCCTCGACGGTGGGAAAGATGATCTGGTGATCGGGGTTCTGAAACAGGATGCCCACCGTGCGGATCGCGGCCTTGCGGTCCTTGGCGACAGCGACGCCCGCCACCGTGACCTGTCCCGCATCGGGTGTGATCAGCCCCGCGATCAGCCGAGACAGCGTGGTCTTGCCCGACCCGTTGCGCCCCACGATGCCGATCCGCGGCTCGGTCAGGGACAGGGTCAGGTCGCGCAGCACCGTGCGGCTGCCGAAGCCGTGGGTCACCCCCATCAGGCGAACCGGTCCCATCGCTGTGCTGTCTGGCGTCATCCCGTTGTCCCGCGCCCCGAACGCTGCTGAGCCGGTGCAATATCGCGCCAGCCCCGGACTTGCCAGTGCAAACGCCGCGTGGCCGTCTTGACTGGCGTCAATACCCGGCGGCTTGCCCTGCGTTAACCTGCAGGGGCAACCGCGTTCCCGGCATCTCGACATCAGGAGGCCACGACCCCCACCATGAGCGATACCACAGACTCCACCGATGGTCCCGTCACCCCGCAGCCGCTTGCCCCCGAGGCGCTGTGCAGCCCGGTCAGTGCGGCGGATTTCGACTTTGCCACCACCGCCGATCTTGCGCCCGATATTGGCTGGCTGGGACAGGACCGCGCGGTGGATGCGATCCGCATGGCCGCCGAAATCCGGCACGGCGATTTCAACGCCTTCGTGCTGGGGATGCCGGGCAGCGGGCGTCACCGCATCGTGCGCGCCATTCTTGCGCAGACCGCCAAGGGCCGCGACCGGCCAAGCGACTGGGTTTACGTGAATAATTTCGATGCACCCGACAAGCCCCGCGCGATCAAGCTGCCACCCGGTCAGGCCACCCGGTTCCGCAAGGCGATGGAGCATCTGATCGACGAGCTGGCCAAGGATATTCCCGCGATCTTCGAGTCCGAGGATTATCAGGCCCGCCGCAACGCCATCGAACAGGAGTTTGCCGATCTCCACGAGTCCGAGATGTCGCAGCTTTTCGAGCGCGCCCGCGATCGCGGCGTGGCCATCTTGCGCACGCCGATGGGCTTTACCGTCGCCGGGCTGCACGACGGCGAGGTGCTGACCCCCGACACGTACGAAGCCCTTTCCAAAGACGCGCAGGCCCGCGTCGATACCGCCGTCGACCAGACCCAGGAAGAGCTGGCCACGGTGCTCAAGGCCGCACCCGCCCTCGAGAAACAGCACCGCGCCCGTGTCGAGACCCTGAATATCGACATGGCCACCGCCGGGGTGGATGCCGCCATTGCAGAGGTGGCCGAAGACTTTGATGATCATGCTCCGGTGCGCGCGCATCTTGACCGGGTGCGCGCCGATCTGATCGAGAACGCGCAATTGTTCCTGATCCGCGACGACCAGATGCAGGGCGGCCCGTTTCCCGGCCCCACCAGCAAGCATTACGCACGGCCTCAGTTTCAGCGCTACGCCGTCAACGTCATGGTCGCCCACGAGGAGGGGGCAGGGCAGGGCGACACCGCCGACGAAACGCAGGGCGCCCCGGTGATCGAGGAATCGCTGCCCACCTTGGGCAATCTGATCGGTCGCATCGAATACGCCTCGGAAATGGGGGCGCTGGTCACCAATTTCACCATGATCAAACCCGGTGCGTTGCACCGCGCCAATGGCGGGTTTCTTGTGCTGGATGCGTTGCATGTCCTGCAAGAGCCGTTCGCCTGGGACGCTCTCAAGCGGTGCCTGCGCACCGGAGAGGTTTCGATCTATTCGCCCGGCGAACGGCTCAGCCTGATTTCCACGGTGTCGCTCGATCCCGATCCGATCCCGCTCAAGACCCGTGTGGTTCTGGTGGGCGAGCGGCTGCATTATTATCTTCTGGCGGCGCTTGATCCGGATTTCGCGCATCTGTTCAAGTTGCAGGCCGATCTGGACGATCACATGCCCGCGGATGAGGGGCACCGGCAGGGCTATGCGCGGATGCTGGGCAGCCTTGCGCAGACTGCGGGCATTCGTCCGCTGGATGCCGGCGCCGTGGCCGCCACCTTGCGCGAAAGCACCCGGCTTGCGGGCGATGCCGAACGGCTGACACTCAATACCGATACCCTGTCGGACATCCTGCGCGAGGCCGATCATTGGGCCGATCATGGGGCCGATCATTGGGCTGATGGCAAAGATCACAGCGCGATCACCGCCGCCGATATCGACCGCGCCATCGCCGAACGCGACCGCCGCGCCAGCCGTCTGCGCGATCTTTCCCACGAGGCGATCACCCGGCAGACAGTGCTGATCGACACCGACGGGGCGCGCATCGGCCAGATCAACGCGCTTTCGGTGCTGCAGATCGGCGGCACCGCCTTCGGGCGGCCCTCGCGGTTGACCGCGCGCACCCGGATGGGCAGCGGCAAGCTGGTGGATATCGAACGCGAGACCGAGCTTGGCGGCCCGATCCACTCCAAGGGGGTGCTGATCCTGCAGGGCTATCTGGCCAGCAGCTTCGCCACCGACGCGCCGATGTCGCTCTGGGCCAGTCTGGTGTTCGAACAAAGCTATGGCGGCGTGGACGGCGACAGCGCCTCGGCAGCCGAGTTGCTGGCGCTGATCTCGTCGCTGGCCGACGCGCCGATCGATCAGTCTTTTGCGATCACCGGCTCGATCAATCAGTTCGGCGATATTCAGGCGATCGGCGGGGTCAATGAAAAGATCGAAGGCTTCTTCGACATCTGCGCCGCCCGTGGCCTCACGGGCCGTCAGGGCGTGCTGATCCCCGCCGCCAATATCAAGCACCTTGCCCTGCGCCGCCGGGTGATCGACGCGGTTGCGCAGGGCCGGTTCCGCATCATTCCGATGACCACCGTGGCGGATGCCATTGCCGCGCTGATGGGGGTCAAGGCCGGTGCGCGCGGCCCGGACGGCGCCTATCCCGAAGGCAGCCTCCATGCCCGGGTCGAGGCCCGGCTTCGCAGCTTCGCGGATGCGCGGCGGGCCTATGTCAAGCAGGCGATGGAGCAGGCAGGGGGCACGCCATGACGCAAGATGCCCCCCTCGATCCCCGCCGCGCGCGCGTGATCCTCGGCGCGACCTGCTCGGTCGATGCGATGGGCACCTTGCAGATCGCCGTGCAGATCGCCCGCCGCCGCGGCGCCGATCTGCATGGGCTTCTGGTCGCCGATGACGCGATCCTTGCCACCGCGTCCGGCCCGCGCGCCTGTGTCATCGGCTTCTCGGGTGGCCGGATCGCGCAGATCACCGCCGACCGGATGCTTCAGGCGTTCCGCGCCGATGCGCGCCGCTTCGAAGAGGGGCTGTTGCGCGCGGCGCAAGCGGCGTCCCTCCATGCCGCGTTCCGGCAGGCGCAGGGCAGGTTGGTCACCGCGCTCGACGAAGGGGCCGGGGCGGGCGATCTGCTGGTCTACGGCTTTGCGCGCCCTCAGGACGGCGCCGATTGCGTGGTGCTTTTGTCCGATGGCGCGGCGCCCGCCGCCGATCTGCTGGACCTCTCGACACAGCTTGCGGCCACTCTGGGCAGGCCGCTGGTGGTGCTGGCCCCGCCCGCCCGTCGCGCGGCCTTGCGCGCCGCCCTTGCCCCGCATGATCCGGTCATTGTTCCCGTCGCGGACACGGCGGCGCTTCTGGCGCAGCTTGAACGCCGCCGCCCCGCCGCCGTGATCGCCGCCGCCCCCCGCGCCGCGCTGCCGCCCGTTGGCCGCCTGCTCGAATCCGCCCGCTGCCCGGTGATCTTTGCAGCCGATCCCGGCCCCTCCGCCCCCGTGCCGACCGCCTAGACCATGTCACCCCCCGCCGCCATCTTCAGAACCGAAGGACTGACCAAGGTGTATGACACCGGCGCGCTCAAGGTGCATGCCCTCGCCGGTGTGGACATCACGCTCTATGCCGGTGAATTGTCGGTGCTGCTTGGCCCCTCGGGCAGTGGCAAGTCCACCTTGCTCAACATCCTTGGCGGGCTGGATCACGCCACCTCGGGCCGTGTGTGGTTCCGCGACACCGAATTGACGCAACTGGGCGACCGGGGGCTGACCCTCTACAGGCGCGATCATGTGGGCTTCGTGTTTCAGTTCTACAACCTCGTGGCCAGCCTCACCGCGCGCGAGAACGTGCAGCTTGTCACGGATGTGGCCCGCGATCCGATGCGCCCCGAAGAGGCGCTCGAACAGGTCGGTCTTTCGCAGCGCATGGATCACTTTCCCGCCGAGATGTCGGGCGGCGAACAGCAGCGCGTCGCCATCGCCCGCGCCATCGCCAAGCGCCCCGAGGTGCTGCTCTGCGACGAACCGACCGGCGCTCTGGACAGTCAGACCGGCGTTCAGGTGCTCGAGGCGCTGAAATCCATCAACGACACGCTCGGCACCACCACCGCCGTCATCACCCATAACGCCGCGATCCGGGGGATGGCGCATCGGGTGATCTGGTTCCGCGACGGACGCATCGACCGGGTCGCGTGCAACGCGACCCGCATCGCCCCCTCCGAGATATCGTGGTGAGCCGATGAAAGCCCTCGATCGCAAGCTCTTGCGTGATTTTCGCCGCCTCTGGGCGCAGGCGGCGGCGATCGCCTTGGTGCTGGCCTGCGGCGTGGCGATCCTGATGACCAGTTTCGGCATGTATGGCGCGCTCGAAGACACCCGCGACGCCTATTACGACCGCAACCGCTTTGCCGATGTGTTCGCCGATGCCAACCGGGTGCCCGACAGCGTGCTGACCGATATTCGCGCCATTCCCGGCGTCCGTCAGGCCGAGGCGCGGGTGATCGACCATGTGATCCTCGATGTGCCGGGCCAGCCCCGGACGGTGACCGCGCGGGTGATCTCATTGCCCGAGGCCTCCGCGCCGGTCCTGAATGTGCCGCTCCTGCGGTCGGGCCGGATGCCCGATCCCGCCGCCACCGACGAGATCGCGGTCAACCATCCCTTCGCTGTCGCCAATGGCCTGCGCCCCGGCGCGCGGCTCAGGGCCAATCTCGGCGGGCAGCGCCGCGATCTGACCGTGACAGGCACCGTTCTGTCGCCCGAATTCATCTACACCATCGGCCCCGGCGCGCTGATGCCTGACAATGAAACCTTCGGCATCCTGTGGATGCCCGCGCGCATGGCCGATGCCGCCTTCGACATGGACGGCGCCTTTGACAACGTCACGCTCCGGCTTGATCCCCATGCCACCCTCGCGGATGTGATCGACCGGGTGGACAGGCTCCTTGCACCCTATGGCGGGCTGGGGGCGTATGGGCGCGACAGCCAGGTGTCGCACAGTTTCGTCGACGCCGAGATCGACCAACTGCGCACCACCGCCCTGATCCTGCCGCCGATCTTCTTCGGCATCACCGCTTTTCTGGTGGGCATGGTGATCGGCCGGATCATCGCGCTGGAACGCTCGGAGATCGGGTTGCTCAAGGCCATCGGCTATTCGGATGTGGAAATCTGCGTGCATTACCTGATGCTTGCCGGTCTGATTGCCCTCTTGGGGACGGGTCTGGGCTGGGCCGTGGGCACGTGGCTGTCACAGGCGCTGGCCCGGCTCTATGCGCAGTTCTTCGATTTTCCCTACCTGATCTACCGTGTCTCCTATGACGCCTATGCGATCTCGGCGGTGCTGGCGCTGCTCAGCGCGGCGCTTGGGGCGGCGCGCAGCGCGCTCCATGCCGCGCGGATGCCGCCCGCCGTGGCGATGGCCCCTCCCGCGCCGCCGCGCTTCAAGCGCCGCGCGCTTGACCGGCTCCTGTCGCGATTGCGCCTCTCGCAGCCGGTCATGATGATCCTGCGCGCGCTGATGCGCTGGCCGGTCCGCGCCGCCATGACAACGCTCGGCCTGTCGCTGGCGGTCGCGATCCTCGTGGCCTCCAGCTTCTTTTCGGACGCGCTCGACCGTCTGATCGACAACGCCTTCACCCAGTCCAACCGGCAGGACGCCATCCTTCTGTTCACGCCCGACATCCCCGAAACCGCGCTCTCTGCGGTGGCGGCCCTGCCCGGTGTCCTGCGCGCCGAGGGCCAGATGTTTCAGGCCGCCGTGCTGCGTCATGGCCATCTGGAAAAGGACGTGCCCATCGAGGCCCGCCGCCCCGGCACCGACCTGTCGCGCATCATCGACGGATCGGGCCGGGTGCTCGACGCACCCCCCGGCGGCATCCTTCTGTCCGAGCGTCTGGCCATGCACCTCGCCGCTCGGCCCGGCGATGTGATCGAGGTCGAATTCCTTGGCGACCGTGGTGAAACCCACCGCGTGCATGTCGCGGGCCTTGTGCAGCAATATCTGGGCCTCGGCGCCTATATGGACCTTGCCACGCTCACCCGATTGAAGCGGCAGGCGCCACGCATCACCGTCGCCAACCTGCTGATCGACGACGCCCACCTGCCCGAGCTTCATGCCGTGCTCAAGCAGACCCCCGAACTCGGCGGCCTTATCATGCTGACCGAAATGCGCCGCTCGTTTCAGGACACGATCCGCCAGAACGTCACCATCATGACCACCGTCTACATCACCATCGCCGTTCTGATCACCTTCGGCGTCGCCTATAACGGCGCGCGCATCCAACTGTCCGAACGCGCCCGCGAACTGGCCAGCCTGCGCATCCTCGGCTTCACCCGCGCCGAGGTGTCGTTTGTCCTGATGGGCGAAACCCTGCTGCTGGCGGTGCTGGCGCAGCCGCTTGGCTGGGCGCTTGGGGGGCTGATTGCCAAGGCGCTGGCGCGCGGCTCCACCTCGGATCTCTATACCGTGCCTCTGGTGCTTGAACCGTCGGGCTTTGCGCGCGCCAGCCTCGTGGTGCTGGCCGCATCGCTGATCTCGTCGCTGGTCGTGCGCCGCCGGTTGGATCGGCTCGATCTGATCGCCGTCATGAAAACAAGGGAGTAAGCCACCATGGCCATCATGGCCCTCAAGGCCCGCACACTCATCCCCCTCACCCTTGGCGCAGCCCTCGTCCTTGGCCTTGGCTGGGTGGCGTTTCGCACCGATCCCGTGCCGGTCGATCTGCACCGGGTCGTGCGCGCGCCGATGCAGGTCACGGTCGATGCCGATGCCCGCACCCGCATCGCCGAGATATACGAGGTGGCCGCCCCGATCTCGGGCATCGCCCAACGCTCTCCGGTGCGCGAAGGCGATCCGGTCGTCGCCGGGCAAACCGTTGTCGCCAGTGTCGAACCCGCCGCCTCAAGCCTGCTGGATGCCCGCAGCCGCATTCAAGCCGAAGCCTCCATCCGCGAGGCCGAGGCGGCGCTTTATGTCGCCCGCAGTCAACTCGATCAGGCCGAAGAGGAGGTGACCTATGCCCGCAGCGATTACCAGCGCACCAAGACGCTCGTGGATCGCGGCGTCGCCTCGGTGGCCCGGCTCGAAGCCGCCGAACAACGCCTCGCCACCGCACAGGCCGGGGCCGAGGCCGCGCTGTCCAATCTCGAACGCGCCAACAGCGCCCTGGACCGCGCCCGCGCCGCCCTGATCGAACCCGGCGACGACGACAGCGCCGCCGCCGCGTGCTGCGTGCGCCTGACCGCGCCCATCGATGGCCGCGTTCTGTCGGTCGACACGATCAGCGAACGGCCCGTCACCGCCGGCACGCGGCTCGTCTCGGTGGGCCGCCCCGACGCGCTCGAGATTGTGGCCGATCTTCTGTCTACCGATGCCGTGCGCCTGTCCCCCGGCGCGCGCGCCCATGTCGAACGATGGGGCGGCCCGATCCCCCTTGCCGCGACCCTGACCAAGATCGAACCGTCGGGCTACACCAAGGTCTCGGCCCTCGGCATCGAGGAACAGCGCGTTGACGCGATCTTTTCCATCGACACGCCGGTGGCCGACCGCGCCGCCTTGGGCGATGGGTTTTCGGTGTTCCTGCGCATCATTGAATGGCAACAGGACGATGTGCTGCAAGTGCCGCTTGGCGCGATGTTCCGGCGCGGGCAGGACTGGGCCGTGTTCGTCGCCGCCCCCGACGGCACCGCCCGCCTGCAGGTGATCGACATCGGCCGCCGCAATGACCTGACCGCGCAGGTGCTCTCGGGTCTGGTCGACGGCCAGCAGGTCATCACCCACCCCTCGGATGCCATTTCGGACGGTGTGCGCATCGTTCAGCGCGCCGCGCCATAGCGCGCGGTGCGCCTCAGCCCGCCAGCGCCTGCACTGTGACCGCACCGGCATAGATCAGCAGCAGCGCCGTGCTTTCCACGCCGATCCGGCCCGGTCCGTCGCGTTCCCGCACGATCAGCCCGATCAGAAGGATGCTTGTCATCACCAGCCCCACCGCGATCCAGAACAGATCGGCCCGCGTGATCGCGTGATAGATCGACCCTTGCCGATACCCCGCATCCGCCGCCGTCAGGAACAGCACATCGAACGTGTTGCCGCCGATGATTCCGCCCACCGCCAGTTGCACCGCGCCGCGCCGCACCGCAGCCAGCGTCGTGATCAGTTCCGGCAGGGAGGTGGCCACCGCCGTCATCAGCGCGCCCACCACGGTCGCCGAAATGCCCAGCCGGACCGACAGTTGCACCCCGATCTTGGAAATCGTCCAGCCCGCCACCCCCAGCACACAGGCCAGCAGCGCAAAGCGCGCCAGCAGCGGAATCAGATTGCGTGACCTGTCCTGCGCTTCCTCGGGCCGGTCCTCGCGGGTGTAGAGCGTCTGCACCGGATGCCACATCGGCGCGGCGCGCACCTGCGTCCCGATCCGGATGCCCGCCACATAGATCACCGGCAGCACAAAGGACACCGGATGCATCCCCAGCACGGACACCTCCGGCATCGTGAACGCCGCCAGTGGCAGACCCAGCATCAGGGTCAGCAGGCTCGCCTGATAGAGATTGGCCAGATCCGCCGAGGCATGTTCCAGATTGGCCTTGCGATAGACCATATCCGCCAGCGCCAGAAACGCCGTCTGCGCCGCTATTCCACCCACCGCGTTGGAAAACGCCAGCGACGCCTGTCCGTCCAGCGCGGCAGTGACAGATACCACCGTGCCCGACAGCGATGTGGCCATTCCCAACAGAACCGCCCCGGCAATCGCCTCGCCGATGCCGGTCTTGTCCGCCAGTTGATCGGCCTTCCCGGTCAACTGCACGCCGACCACAGCGATCAGCCCGGCGGCGGCCAGAAAGGCGAGGATCAGGGCGGGGAGGGGCATCGCGTCGAACCACATGTTCCCGTTGTGCAGATCGTGCCGCCGAATGGCAATGCGCACGCGCAATCCGGCCCTTATCGGGCGTCAAATGCTCAACTTGTGTACGAGATGGACACAAATCCGGGGGGCGCGGTGCAGGTCGGTACCAAAGCTGCGTCTGTTTCGTACGGATCGTACGAAACTTTGCGTGCTGCGGGCTTTCCAGTGGCGGGGTTTTGCGGCATCACTCTTGCATGACACCGAATGACCTTGTCCTGACCCCGATGGGCCTGCGTTTTCAGGGCCGCCGCTATCCCTGCTCGATTGGCTGGGGTGGGCTAAGTGCTTGTAAACGCGAAGGGGATGGCGCCACCCCGATTGGGACACACCGCATTGTCGGCCTTCTCTATCGCCCCGATCGCATGGCCCGGCCCGCCGATTGGGCGG
>JALQUE010000266.1 GCA_023260815.1 Roseovarius sp. | reverse complement strand
CGTGCCGAACGTGATGATTTGCGACACGCGGTCGCGGCCGTAGCGCTCCGCAACGTAGTCGATCACGTCATCCCGCCCCTCCATGCAAAAATCGATGTCGAAATCCGGCATCGACACCCGTTCCGGGTTCTGGAACCGTTCGAACAGCAGCGAATAGCGCAGCGGGTCAAGATCCGTGATGGTCAGCGCATAGGCCACAAGACTGCCCGCCCCCGAGCCGCGCCCCGGCCCCACCGGGATATCCTGCTCCTTGGCCCATTTGATGAAATCCGCAACGATCAGGAAATACCCCGGAAAGCCCATCCCCTCGATGATGCCCAGTTCGAAATCCAGCCGCTTGTGATACTCCTCCACCGATGTGGCATGCGGGATCACCGCCAGACGCGCCTCCAGCCCGGCCTTGGCCTGACGGCGCAGCTCGTCCACCTCGTCATCGGCAAATCGCGGCAGGATCGGATCGCGCTTGTAGGCGCCAAAAGCACAGCGCCGCGCAATCTCGACCGTGTTGTCCAGCGCCTCGGGCAGATCGGCGAACAGCGTCGCCATTTCCTGCGGCGTCTTGAAGTAATGTTGCGCCGTCAGCCTGCGGCGCGGCTCGGCCTGATCGACATAGCTGCCCTCGGCCACGCATAGCAGCGCGTCATGCGCCTCATACATGCCCGCCTCGGGAAAATAGACGTCATTCGTGGCCACCAGCGGGATACCCATCCCATAGGCCATCTCGACAAATCCCCGCTCGGTCAGCCGCTCGGCCTCGGGCGCGCCATCCTCGCCGGGATGACGCTGCAACTCGACATAGAGCCGGTCTGCGAAGGTCGCCAGCAGATGCCCCATCAGCGCTTCGGCCGCCGGGCGCTGCCCGGCCCGCAGCAAGCGCCCCACCGGCCCGTCCGGCCCGCCGGTCAGGCAGATCACCCCCTCGGCATGGGCCTCCAGCTCGGCCAGGGTGACATGCGGCAATTGCCCGTCCCCGCGCAGATACAAGCAGGAATTGAGCGTCATCAGGTTCTCGTATCCGCGTTCAGTCTGCGCCAGCAAGACCAGCGGCGCGGGGGGCTTGGACCGCTCGCCGGGCTGCGTCTCGAGATATTCCAGATCGACCTGACAGCCCATGATCGGCTGGATGCCCGCACCGCTTGCGGTCACGGAAAACTCCAGCGCCGCGAACATGTTGTTGGTGTCCGTCACCGCCACCGCCGGCATCCCCGCTTTGTCGCACAGGCCCGCCAGCGACTTGAGTCGCACAGCGCCTTCCAGCAGGGAATATTCGGTATGGACGCGAAGATGAATGAATCGGGGGGAATTGCTCATACCTTCCAGACTACCCGCCCGCGCGCCCCTGCAAAAGCCACGATCCCTCACAGCGCGCGTTTTTTGCCCAAGGCGCAGACAAAGCCGCGGTCCCGGGGCCGGAAAAGCGCCCCTGACCATTGCCCACCCCGGCACGCCTGCGCTAGTCATCGGTCAGCCGCCGACCATAGCGCATCAGGGGACCGCCGCGTGACAGCCAGCCTTCTTGCCATCTCGGGACTGACCAAGGCCTATCCCGGCGTGGTTGCCAATGACGACGTGTCCTTCACTATCGACGAAGGCGAGGTGCATGCGCTTCTGGGCGAAAACGGCGCCGGCAAATCGACGCTGGTCAAGATGATCTACGGGCTGGTCAAGCCCGACAGCGGCACCATGACCCTGCGCGGCGCCCCCTACACCCCGTCCGAGCCGCGCGCCGCCCGCGCCGCCGGTGTCGCCATGGTGTTTCAGCACTTCTCGCTGTTCGACGCGCTCAGCGTCGCCGAGAACATCGCCCTCGGCATGGAAAACCCGCCGCCGCTGCGCGATCTGGCGCGGCGCATCCGCGCGGTCAGCGAAACCTACGGCCTGCCGCTCGATCCGGACCGGGTGGTGGGCGATCTGTCCGCCGGAGAACGCCAGCGCGTCGAGATCCTGCGCTGCCTGCTGCAGGACCCGCGCGTGCTGATCATGGACGAACCCACCTCGGTGCTCACCCCGCAAGAGGTGGACATCCTCTTCGCCACCTTGCGCAAACTGACCGCCGACGGCGTGGCCATCCTCTATATCTCCCACAAGCTCGAGGAAATCCGCGCCCTGTGCGATCGCGCAACCATCCTTCGGCAGGGGCGCAACGTCGGCACATGCTTGCCCGCGCAGACCACCGCGCGCGACATGGCCCAGAGGATGGTCGGCACATCCGTGACCCCCCCGACCCGCATCGCCCGGCCCGCAGGCGCGGCCGCGCTCGAGGTCACAGGACTATCGGTCCGCTCCCCCAGCCCCTTCGGCACCGAACTGAAAAACATCCACCTCACATTGGCCTCGGGCGAAATACTCGGCATCGGCGGCGTCGCCGGCAACGGCCAGGACGAACTTCTCGCCGCCCTCTCGGGCGAGCTGCGCAGCCCCGGCGGCGCGATCCGCCTCAAGGGCGCGCCGATCGGCCGGCTGCGGCCCGATGCCCGGCGCCGCCTGGGCCTCTTGACCGCGCCCGAGGAACGGCTGGGCCACGCCGCCGCACCGGACATGACCCTCACCGAAAACGCGCTCTTGACCGGCGCCACCCGCGAAGGGCTGCTGGCGCGCGGCTTCATCCGCTGGCCCGCCACCGAAAGCTTCGCGCGCCGCATCATCGCACGGTTCGACGTCCGCACACCGAGCCCCGGCACCGCCGCGCGCGCGCTGTCGGGCGGCAACCTGCAGAAATTCGTGATCGGCCGCGAGGTGCTGCAACGCCCCGACGTGCTGATCGTCAACCAGCCCACATGGGGTGTCGATGCCGCGGCCGCGGCCGCGATCCGTCAGGCGCTGCTCGATCTGGCCGCCAATGGCACGGCGATCCTGTGCATCAGCCAGGATCTCGACGAGCTGATGGAAATCGCCGACCGCTTCGGCGCCCTCAACGAAGGCCGCCTGTCCGATATCCGCCCCACCGCCCAACTGGGGATCGACCAGATCGGCCTGATGATGGGCGGCGCGCATGGCATGGAGGTGGCCCATGTCTGACCGCCACCGTGCATCTTCTGGCCTCAAATATCCCGGGGGAGACGTTGAAATCCCCCTTGGGATTTCAACGGCGGGGGCCGCGCCCCCGGCACCGCTGGCCGCATCGAAAGCCCCCCGCCCATGAAGCTCCGGCTGGAAAAACGCCCGCAGCCGGCACGCGGCTGGACCTATGCCTCGCCGGTTCTGGCGGTTCTTGTGACCATGCTGGCGGGCGGGGCCCTGTTCGCCGCCTTGGGCAAGAATCCGGTGACCGCGATCGCCACCATCTTCTGGGAGCCGCTGTTCGGCGAGTTCGCCTTCTACTACCGCCCCCAATTGCTGGTAAAGGGCGCGCCGCTGGTGCTGATCGCCATCGGTCTGGCGCTCGGGTTCCGGGCCGGGATCTGGAACATCGGCGCCGAGGGGCAATACATCATCGGCGCGCTGACAGGCGCGGGCGTGGCCCTGGCGCTCTACCCGCTCGATGTCTGGTTCCTCTTTCCGCTGATGATCCTTGCGGGCGCGCTTGGCGGGATGGCCTGGGGGATGATCCCGGCGGTTCTCAAATTGCGCTTCGGCACCAACGAGATCCTCGTGTCCTTGATGCTGGTCTATGTGGCCGAGCAGCTTTTGGCCGCGATGGCCCTGGGACCGATGCGCAACCCCGACGGCATGGGCTTTCCCGGCAGCCGCAACCTGCAGGACTATCCGGCGGCCCATAATGCCGATCTGATCGCGGGATCGGGCATGCACTGGGGCGTGGTGGCAGCGCTGATCGCGGTGATCTTCGCGCATATCCTGCTGGGTCGGCATATTCTTGGCTACCATATCCGGCTGACCGGGCAGGCGCCGCGTGCCGCGCGCTTTGCCGGTGTGAACGCCGGGCGGCTGGTGCTCTTCTGTCTTGGCACGTCCGGGGCGCTGGCGGGCATGGCGGGCCTGTTCGAGGTGTCCGGCCCCGCCGGTCAGGTCAGCATCGATTTCAACGTGGGCTACGGCTTCACCGCGATCATCGTGGCCTTT
The DNA here is from genome assembly GCA_023260815.1 of Roseovarius sp. GTDB lineage: Bacteria > Pseudomonadota > Alphaproteobacteria > Rhodobacterales > Rhodobacteraceae > Roseovarius. Next base: position 106 of record JALQUE010000266.1, on the reverse strand, counting down.
CTGGGCCGTTTGCATCCTGTCGGCATTCTACTGGCGGGTCTCTTGATGGCCCTGACTTATATCGGTGGCGAAGCGGCCCAGGCGACGCTGGGCCTGCCCGCTGCAG
>JALQUE010000253.1 GCA_023260815.1 Roseovarius sp. | reverse complement strand
ATTAAGCTGGGTGAGGACAAGACCGTCGGCACGGACATCGATCTTTGTGGTCCGCGCGGTGACATCAGCTCCCGCCCCGCCATCAAAGGCAAAAGACCGGATCGGGGCCGACGACTCGCCATCATAGACCAGTATCGCGGTATATTGCTCGGAATCGGTATCGGCGGTGTCATCGACCGACAGGGTGGTTTGCGTGACGAACGCCAGACGCGCGGGATCACGCACGGTCAGCGTGGCGACATCGGCGACGGTTTCGACCAAGAGCACCTCACCGGTTGGCAATTGACCCATCGTGCCGATTGTCTCGGGGTGGCCGGCATGGCCGATCATGACGATCTGCAGGCCGTTGTCGTGATGGCGTTCGGCCTCGATATGGACCTTGGAGACCAGCGGGCAGGTGGCGTCGACGAACAGCATCTCGCGGCGGGCGGCCTCGGCGGGGACGGCCTTGGGCACGCCATGGGCCGAAAAGATCACCGGGCGATCATCGGGGCAATCGTCCAGCTCCTCGACGAAAACGGCGCCTTTGGCGCGCAGGTCATCGACGACGAATTTATTGTGCACGATTTCATGCCGGACATAGACCGGCGCGCCCCATTTCTGGAGAGCCAGTTCGACAATCTTGATGGCGCGGTCCACACCGGCGCAAAAGCCGCGCGGCGCGGCAAGGTAAAGCGTAAGAGGGGGTTTTGTCATCTTGGACCTCCTGTCGGGTCCAGACCTAAGGCCAAGAGCGCGCTACGTCCAGTGGGTGCGGCGGTGGGCGCGCAGGTTGGCCGGGCGATTTTGCGGGATATGAGGGGCGTGCAGGGGTGCAGGCCGGACGGTGTCTGCCCCGCGCTGAGTGAAGGCGCGGGGCAGTCGGCGTATGTTGGGCGCTGTGCAGGTCGTCAGAACGTCAGGCCGATCAGCCTTCTTCCTGGTATGCCTCTTCCCGGCCCATCTGAGGATCGCGCGGCGGGCGGCCGATCACGTCCTTGAGATCGTCGAGTTCGATGAAGTTGTCGGCCTGACGGCGCAGGTCATCGGCGATCATCGGCGGCTGACTGCGGATCGTGGAGACCACGGACACGCGCACGCCTTGACGCTGGAGGCTTTCGACCAGGGGGCGGAAATCACCATCGCCGGAAAACAGCACGATATGATCGATCCGAGGCGCGAGTTCCATCGCATCCACGGTCAATTCGATATCCATGTTGCCCTTGACCTTGCGGCGTCCCTGGCTGTCCGTGTATTCCTTGGCGGGTTTGGTAACCATCGAAAAGCCGTTGTAGTTCAGCCAGTCAACCAGGGGACGGATCGGTGAATACTCGTCATTCTCGAGCATGGCCGTGTAATAAAATGCGCGAAGCAGTTTGCCACGGCGCATAAACTCGGCACGCAGGAGTTTGTAGTCGATGTCGAACCCGAGTGCGCGCGCGGCGGCATACAGGTTAGATCCATCGATGAACAGCGCCAGCCGTTCGTCTTTATAAAACATACAACAGTCCTTCCGAATTGTACCAACAACGGTCGATCGAATAAATTTGTGAGTGGTAGCCTTCGACCGTGGCTGGGCGATACAAATAAGATAACCGCGGTGAAACGCAATACTGATAAAATGCTCGAAAGGATAGTATCGGATGGACCGGAGTGAAGGCGCCCTGATCGCCTTGGGCGGAAATATGCCGTCTGAAAAGGGCGCAGCGGCAGTGACCCTGCGGTTGGCGTTGGCGCGTCTTGAGGCGCATGGCTGCGCGCTGCAGGCGGTCAGCCGGTTCTTTTCCACACCGTGTTTTCCCCCCGGTGCGGGGCCGGATTTCGTGAATGCGGCGGCGGTAGTGACGTGCCGAGGCGGTGCCGAGGACATGCTGACGCTGCTGCATGAGGTCGAGGCCGAGTTCGGGCGCGAAAGGGTGACGCGGTGGGGGCAGCGCACTCTGGATCTGGATCTGATAGCGATGGGCGATGCGGTGCTGCCGGACGTCGAAACGTATGGGATGTGGCGCGATTTGCCACCCGATGAGCAGGGCACGCGCGCGCCCGATCGTCTGATCCTGCCGCATCCGCGCCTGCAGGACAGGGGCTTTGTGCTGGTGCCGCTGGCGGATGTGGCGCCCGATTGGCGGCATCCGGTGCTGGGGCAAAGCGTGACCGAGATGCTGGCGGCGCTGCCCGAGGAAGAGCGTGCGCAGATCGTGCCGCTTTGACGGGTATGCCGTTGCGATTTGGCCCTGACCCCCACGCTGATTCCGGGCTTGTAAATCCCGGTCCGAGGCCTTAGATAGGCCGTCTCTTGCAAGATGACTCAGATGACTGACCGGAGGTCCAATGGCCCGAGTTACAACCGAAGATTGCGTCGACAAGGTTCCGAACCGTTTCGAGCTTGTGATGCTGGCTGCGCATCGGGCGCGTGAGGTTGCCGCGGGTGCCCCGATCACCGTGGACCGCGACAACGACAAAAACCCCGTCGTCGCCCTGCGCGAGATCGCGGAAGAGACGCAGTCAGCCGACGAGCTGCGCGAGCGTCTGATCGAATCGAACCAGACCCAGATCGAGGTGGACGAGCCTGAAGAGGACTCGATGGCCCTGCTCATGGGTGGCGGTGAGCCGGACCGGCCTTCGGCGGACGATGACATGTCCGAGGAAAAGCTTCTGCGCGCATTGATGGAAGCACAAGGTCAGGGCTGACCCTGTTTGAACACCCGGAGATGCGGGCGGCATGATTTCGGTTGACGACCTCGTCGCGCTTGTCCGCACTTACAACCCCAAGACCGATGAGGCGCTGATCCGCGCGGCCTATGATTATGGGCGCGCGATGCATGAGGGCCAGTTTCGCCATTCGGGCGAGCCGTATTTCACACATCCTGTCGCCGTGTCCGCCATTCTGGCGGAACAACGGCTTGACGATGCGACCCTCGTCACCGCGCTTCTGCATGACACGATCGAGGACACCCGCGCGTCCTATGACGAGGTCGCCCGGCGCTTTGGCGATGAGATCGCGGACCTTGTGGATGGTGTCACCAAGCTGACCAATCTGCAACTCAGCAGTTCGGAAACCAAGCAGGCCGAGAATTTTCGCAAGCTGTTCATGGCGATGTCCAAGGATTTGCGGGTGATCCTTGTCAAGTTGGCCGACCGTCTGCACAACATGCGCACAATCAAGGCGATGCGCCCTGAAAAGCAGGCCCAGAAAGCCCGTGAAACGATGGATATCTTCGCGCCGCTGGCAGGCCGCATGGGTATGCAGTGGATGCGCGAAGAGCTGGAAGACCTGTCTTTCCGCGTGCTCAATCCCGAAGGCCGCAACTCGATTATTCGCCGTTTTATCACCTTGCAGCGCGAAACCGGTGATGTGATCCAAAAGATTACAGGCGATATGCGGGTGGAAATGGAAAAGGCGAACATCACGGCCGACGTGGTGGGGCGCGCCAAGAAACCCTATTCGATCTGGCGCAAGATGCAGGAAAAGGATCAGGGGTTCAGCCGCCTGTCCGACATCTACGGATTTCGCGTCATCGTCGCGACCGAGGCCGATTGCTACCGGGTTCTTGGGGCGATCCATCAACGCTGGCGCGCAGTGCCGGGGCGTTTTAAGGATTACATCAGCCAACCCAAATCAAACGGCTATCGTTCAATCCATACCACCGTGTCCGGTCGTGATGGCAAACGAGTCGAGGTTCAGATACGCACGCGCGAAATGCACGAGGTCGCCGAAACAGGTGTTGCAGCGCATTGGTCCTATAAGAATGGCGAACGGGTCGAAAACCGGTTCGCCGTTGATCCGGTACGTTGGATTGCATCACTGACCGAACGTCTGGACGAAGATCAGGATCACGACGAATTTCTCGAAGCGGTCAAGCTTGAGATGTATCAGGATCAGGTGTTCTGTTTCACGCCCAAGGGCGATGTCATCAAGCTGCCGCGCGGGGCAACGCCGATTGATTTCGCCTTTGCCATCCACACCCGTATCGGTTCGGCCTGTGTCGGGGCCAAGGTGGACGGGCTGCGCGTGCCTTTGTGGACGCGTCTGAAGAACGGCCGACCGATTGCACCGCTGTCGAGGGTCTCCTTGATCCGGCGCATCGGGTACTGGAATCGGAAGTTCTCG
>JALQUE010000233.1 GCA_023260815.1 Roseovarius sp. | reverse complement strand
GGTTTTGCCCAGTTAACCAGTGCTTTGGGCCGAGTCGCCGTCAATCCTTAACGAACATCTTCCGGGGCCGGTTGCAGAACGTCTCGGCCGGGCCATCCTCTTTGATGAGGATCGACTCGGTGATTTCCAGCCCCCAGTCCGACATCCAAAGGCCGGGCATGAAGTGGAACGTCATGCCCGGTTCCAGCACGGTTTCATCTTCGGCCCGCAGGCTGATGGTGCGCTCGCCCCAGTCCGGCGGATAGCTCAGACCGATGGGATAGCCACAGCGCGCCCCGCGCTGAATCCCCGCCCGCTCCAGCGGTGCGGCCAGCGCATTGGCGATATCGCAGGCGCGGTTGCCGGCCTTCGCAGCCTCAAGCCCGTTTTCCAGCCCCTCGACCAGCGCCTTTTCCGCATCCAGCAGGAATTGCGGCGGCTTGCCAAGGAACAGCGTCCGACAGAACGGCGCGTGATAGCGCCGGTAACATCCTGAAATTTCAAAGAAAGTCGCCTCGCCCTCGGCAAAGTCGCGGCCATCCCATGTCAGGTGCGGTGCCGCCGCATCGCTACCTGACGGCAAAAGTGGCACGATCGCCGGATAATCGCCCCATGCGCCATCCACGCCCCGGATCGCATCGCGAAAGATCTCGGCCACGATCTCGTTCTTGGGAATCCCCGGCTCGACCCGCTCCAACAGGCCATCCACGATCTTTTCACTGATCGCCGCCGCCTTGCGGATAAACGCCAGCTCCTCGTCGGATTTGACCGCCCGCTGCCAGTTCACCAGGGCCGTGACATCGTGAAAGCTGGCATTCGGCAATTCAGCCTGCAACACGGCATAAGCCTTTGCCGAGAAATAGTAATTATCCATCTCCACGCCGATACGCGCGGTGTCCAGCCCCATGCCCTTCATCCGTTCTGCAAGGTCTTGCATCGGGTGACGCTCGGTGGACTGCACATAGTTGTCCGCATAGCCGATCACCCGGTCATCGGTCATCCACACGGTGCGCACGCCGCCATTGGCGTCCTGATTGCGGCCCCACCAGACCGGATCGGCATCCGGCAGCACGATCACGCCCTGATGCACATAGAACGACCACCCGTCATAGCCGGTCAGCCAGTTCTGGTTCGACGGATCGGTGATGAACAGCGCATCGACACCGGCGGCTTCCATCGCATGACGGGTCTTGGTAAGGCGCCGTTGAAACTCGGCATCGGAAAACGGCAAGGATTTGTGGATCATAGCAATGGGCCTGATGTTTGGGGTCTAACCCCGCGATACTGCCTCAGGCCTGCGCCCTGCCCCAAGGAAAACGTCACCAAATGTCGTTTTCAGGAAATTCCCGGTCGCGCAGTTGACGATACCCTGTCCCGGCGCAACCCTGCCGCCAGACATCCCAGCCATCCATCCGGAGTGAGACATGCAGCCCACCCTTGCCGACATCTACGCCGCTGCCAAGGTGATCCGCGGGGTGGCCGACGGCACGCCGCTGGTCCCGTCGCCCTACATGACAGATCGCGCAGGTGCGGACTTTTTGCTGAAACTCGAAAACATGCAGCCGATTGGCGCGTTCAAGCTGCGTGGTGCCTATAATGCCGTTGCCGCCGTGCATGACGCCTCTGGCGTGACATGCTGTTCGACCGGCAATCACGGGCGCGGGGTCGCCTTTGCCGCCGCGCGCCGGGGGATGCGGGCGGTGATCTGCATGTCTGAACTGGTGCCGCAGGCCAAGGTGGACGGCATCCGCGCGCTTGGCGCCGAAGTGCATATCAAGGGCCGCAGTCAGGATGATGCGCTGGCAGAATCACAGCGCCTTGTCGCGGATGAGGGGCTGGTCGAAATCTCTCCGTTCGACGATCCTCTGGTGATCGCGGGGCAGGGGACCATCGGTCTGGAAATCCTGCAGGCCCGCCCGGATGTGACCACGCTTCTGGTGCCCTTGTCCGGTGGGGGTCTGGCTGCCGGGGTGGCACTGGCGGCCAAGGCGATCAACCCGGCGATCCGGGTGATCGGCATCAGCATGGATCGGGGTGCTGCCATGCATGACAGCATCCGGGCCGGTCATCCTGTCGAGGTGGAAGAAGTGCCAAGCCTTGCGGATTCGCTGGGTGGTGGGATCGGGATGCAGAACCGGCTCAGCTTTCCGATGTGCCGCGATCTGCTGGATCAGACTGTTCTGGTCACCGAGGACGAGATTTATCATGCCATGCAAGTTCTGTACTACGAAGACCGTATCGTGGCTGAAGGCGCCTGTGTCGTGGGTCTGGCCGCTGTTCTGTCCGGCAAGGTCACGCTGGACGGTCCTACCGCGACCATCGTCACCGGGCGCAACCTGGACATGGGCGTGTTCACCCGGATCATGACGGGACAGGATGTGCGCCTTGGCGATGTCACAGTGAAAGGAAAACCCTATGCCGCATGACATCCGCATTCTCACCGAGGCCGAGCTTCGCGCCGCTGTGGGCCTTGATCTGTCCACGGTCGATGTGGTCGAACGCGCCTTTGCCGCGCTGGCCGGGGGCGAGGTGGTGATGCCGCCCGTCCTGTCGATGGACCTGCCCGCCGCCAATGGCGAGGTGGATGTCAAAACCGCTTATATCCCCGGTTTCGACGGGTTCGCGATCAAGGTCAGCCCCGGCTTTTTCGACAATCCCAAACTGGGCCTGCCGTCGCTCAACGGGTTGATGATCCTGTTCTCGGCCACCACCGGGCTGGTGCAGGCGCTGTTTCTGGACAATGGCTACCTGACCGATATCCGCACCGCTGCCGCAGGCGCGGTTGCCGCACGTCATCTCGCCCCCTCTCGCGTGCAGACGGCGGGCGTGATCGGCACCGGGGTTCAGGCCCGTCTGCAGATGCAGGCGGCCCATCTTGTCCGACCCTTCGACAGGCTTCTGGTCTGGGGCCGTGACGGCGCCAAGGCGCAGACTTGCGCCGAAGATCTTGCCGGCTTGCTCGGGATCGAGGTGATGCCCGTCTCGGACCCGGCCCAACTGGTCGCCCAAAGCCAGCTTGTCGTCACCACCACGCCGGCGCGCGCGCCTGTGCTGCGTGCCGAATGGCTGCATCCCGGCTTGCATGTCACCGCCATGGGATCAGACCAGCACGGCAAGAACGAGATCGACCCCAAGGCACTTGCCGCCGCCGATCTCTACGTCGCTGACCGTGTCAGCCAGACCGAGATCATGGGCGAGCTTCGCAGCGCACACGAGGCGGGCGTCTGGCAGGGCGGCATCCCCGCCGAACTGGGGCAGGTCATCACCGGCGACGCGCCCGGCCGGCGCAGTGATGACGACATCACGATCGCCGATCTGACAGGCACCGGCGCGCAGGACACGGCCATCGCCAGCCATGTGTTCCAGATGCTTCAGGACACGCCGTCCGGTACGGTGATCTCGGCATGAGGCTGGATGCGCGCGATCTGGATATTTTGCGGGTGCTCTCCGCCGAGGGCCGCATCACCAAGGCCGATCTGGCCGAGCGTGTGGGCCTCTCCGCCAGCCCTTGTTGGGAGCGCCTGAAAAAGCTGGAAAAGGCCGGCATCATCGAAGGCTACAACGCCCGGATCAATCTCAAGAAGCTGGGGCCGAACGTGACGGTCTTCGTCGCTGCCGAACTGGCCGATCATACGCCCGCCAGCTTTCGCGCCTTCGAGGACAGCGTGCAGCGCTATCCCGAAATCACCGCCTGCTGGGCGCTTGGCGGTGGGTTCGATTATCTGCTGCAGATCGTGACCACCGATATCGACGCCTATCAGCGGCTGATCGATGAAATGCTCGATTCCCGGATCGGGCTGGCGCGGTATTTCACCTATATCGTGACAAAGCCGGTCAAGGCGCCCGGCGCGCCGCCCTTCGATATCTTCATGCATAGCGGCGACTGACCGGCAGAATATGCCTGTCGGGGTCTGCCCTGACCTTGGCCGCCTGACCTAAAGCAGAAGATTCGTCTTCTGAACTCGGCTTTGCCCGATGAAACCTCTGGCCAAGGCGACAAGTTCAGCCCCGCTTTCTGAAGCGGCCGGTGCATTCTTCCGGGGAAAGGAGGGCGCCTCATGTCCGATTCAGCGACCTGGACCCGAAATGGGATCACCGACACGCGTCTTGTGCGCAATTTTTCCTACGTCAACGGCAAGTGGACCGCAGGCGATGACAGTCAGACCATCGCCGTGACCAATCCCGCCGACGGCGCCCGTCTGGGCGAGGTGGCCAGCCTGTCCGCCGATCAGGCCCGCGCCGCCGTGGATGCGGCGCAAGCGGCTTTTGGCGACTGGTCGATGACCTTGCCGCAGGACCGTTCGGCGTTGTTGCGGCGCTGGTTCGACCTGATGATCGAAAACCGCGAGGATCTGGCCCGCATCATGGTGCTGGAACAGGGCAAACCCCTGTCTGAGGCCCGCGGCGAGATCGACTACGCCGCAAGTTTCCTTGAGTACTACGCCGAAGAGGCCAAGCGCCCCAATATCGAAGGTGTCACCAGCCACCTGCCCGATGCCGAGGTCGAGCTCTGGCTCGAACCCGTGGGCGTCGCGGCACTGATCACCCCGTGGAACTTTCCCGCCGCCATGCTGACCCGCAAGGCCGCCGCTGCGATGGCCGCAGGCTGCACCGTCGTGGCGCATCCCTCGGGCGAGACGCCGTATTCTGCGCTGGCCCTGGCCGAATTGGCCGAGCGTGCAGGTGTTCCCGCAGGCGTGTTCAACGTGCTGACGGGAAAGGCCGCAACCATTGTGGAGCCTTGGACAGCCGATTCTCGCGTGCGGGCGCTGTCCTTCACCGGCTCGACCGAAATCGGGCGTCTGCTGTGCCGCCAGTCCGCCGACACCGTCAAGCGTCTGGTGATGGAACTGGGCGGTCATGCGCCGGTGATCGTCTTCCGCAACACTGACATGGACACCGCCATCGAGGAAAGCATCAAGGCCAAGTTCGCCACCTCCGGTCAGGATTGTCTGGCCGCAAACCGCATCTACGTCGAACGCCCCGTCTATGATGATTTCTGCCGCCGCTTTACCGAAGCCACACAGGCCATGACACTCGGGACCGGCATGGACGATCCCGATATCGGCCCTCTGATGAACGAAAAAGCCGTTCAGAAGCAGGAAGAACATGTGGCCGACGCTCTGTCGAAGGGGGCAAAACTGGCCTGTGGCGGCAAACGCGACGATCAGGGGCCGCTGTTCTATCAGCCAACCGTGCTGACCGACGTCCCCGACGAGGCGGCGATCATGCGCGAGGAAACTTTCGGCCCTGTCGCCGCGATCACGCCGTTTGACACCGAAGACGAGGTGATCGCCCGCGCCAACGCGACTGAATTCGGCCTTGTCGCCTATCTGCACAGCCACGACCCGCGCCGCATCTACCGCGTGACGCGCGCGCTGCAATTCGGCATGGTCGCGGTCAACCGCACCAAGGTGACCGGCGCGCCGATCCCGTTTGGCGGGGTCAAGCAATCCGGCCTTGGCCGTGAAGGCGCACGCAAGGGCATGGAGGAATTCATGGAAGTGAAATACGTCTGCCGCGATTGGGCCTGACCCTACCGCATATAGACAGGATGTCGCCCGGGCGTTTCCCAAAACCCACGGCGGCAAGCATATGGAAGGACTGAACCATGCTGAAGAATGACCAACTCGATCAATGGGACCGCGAGAACTTCTTTCACCCCTCGACCCATCTTGCGCAATTCGCGCGTGGCGAGGCGCCCAACCGCGTCATCACCGGCGGTACCAATTGCCATATCGAAGACCGTGACGGCAACCGCCTGCTCGATGCCTTTGCCGGTCTCTATTGTGTGAACGTCGGCTATGGCCGTCAGGACATCGCGGACGCCATCGCCGCCCAAGCCCGCGAACTGGCCTATTATCACGCCTATGTCGGCCACGGTACCGAGGCCAGCATCACCCTGTCCAAGATGATCATGGATCGCGCGCCCAAGGGCATGTCCAAGGTCTATTTCGGGATGTCGGGATCGGATGCCAATGAAACCAACGTCAAGCTGATCTGGTACTACAACAACATCCTTGGCCGTCCCGAGAAGAAGAAGATCATCTCTCGCTGGCGCGGCTATCACGGATCGGGGCTGGTGACCGGCTCGCTGACCGGGCTGGAGCTGTTTCACAAGAAATTCGATCTGCCCCTCGCGCAGGTACTCCACACCGAGGCGCCCTATTACTATCGCCGCGACAACCTCGACCAGACCGAAGAACAGTTTGTCCAGCATTGTGTCGACGCGCTCGAGGCGCTGATCGAACGCGAAGGCGCCGACACCATCGCCGCCTTCATCGGTGAGCCTGTTCTGGGCACCGGTGGCATCGTACCGCCGCCCGCCGGCTATTGGGATGCGATTCAGAAGGTGCTCCAGAAGCATGACATCCTGCTGGTCGTGGACGAGGTCGTCACCGGCTTTGGCCGTCTGGGCACCATGTTCGGCTCGGATCATTATGGTCTCAAGCCAGACCTCATCACCATCGCGAAAGGGCTGACATCGGCTTATGCGCCGCTGTCCGGGTCGATTGTCGGGGACAAGATGTGGAAAGTGCTGGAACAGGGCACGGATGAAAATGGCCCGATCGGCCATGGCTGGACCTATTCGGCCCACCCCATCGGTGCTGCGGCTGGTGTGGCCAACCTCAAGCTTCTGGATGAGTTGGACCTGATCGCCAATAACCGCGACGTCGGCGGCTATCTGAACAAGACCATGACCGAGGCATTGGCCGATCACCCCCATGTCGGCGAAGTCCGTGGCGAAGGCATGCTCTGCGCCGTGGAATTCGTGCAGGACCGCGACAACCGCATCTTCTTCGATCCCGCCGACAAGATCGGTCCGCAGATCTCGGGGGCCTTGGCCGCCGATGGCGTGATCGCCCGCGCCATGCCGCAGGGGGACATTCTGGGCTTTGCCCCGCCCTTCTGCCTGACCAGGGCCGAGGCCGATGAGGTTGTTTCCAAGACTGTGGCAGCCGTGGAAAAAGTCCTGGGCTGACCCGTGGTCACTTGATCCGGGCCATGGCATTTTGACCAGTCATGGCCCGAATCTACATCTTTCGCACAGGTCGATTGTCCTGAATTGCTGATTTTCGCAGCGCAAACTTCCCGGTGCGGGTCAAATTGGCCAAAACTGCACGAAATCTGCTTGCAACCCTGATACATTGTCGCTTTAGTCTGTCTCCGAACGTGGAGAAACCACGACTAACAAAGACAGGGAGCCACCATTGGCCGACACTGCGAACAGTGATGCGTTCGTCGAATTCGAACGCGTTCAAAAGAGTTATGATGGCGAAAATCTCGTTGTCAAAGACCTTAATCTGTCCATGCCCAAGGGTGAGTTTCTGACGATGCTCGGACCGTCTGGGTCTGGCAAAACAACCTGCCTGATGATGTTGGCTGGATTTGAAACAGCCACCCACGGCGAGATCAAACTGGATGGCCGGCCGATCAACAACATCCCTCCGCACAAGCGTGGGATCGGCATGGTGTTTCAGAATTACGCTCTCTTTCCTCACATGACGGTTGCGGAAAACCTGTCCTTCCCTCTGGAAGTGCGCAAGATCGGCAAATCTGATCGCGAGGCCAAGGTCAAGCGGGCGCTGGACATGGTTCAGATGGGCACGTTTGGTGGTCGTCGTCCGGCGCAACTTTCGGGGGGTCAGCAGCAGCGGATCGCACTGGCGCGCGCGCTTGTGTTCGAACCCGAGCTGGTTCTGATGGACGAACCGCTTGGCGCGCTCGACAAGCAGCTGCGCGAACATATGCAATTCGAAATCACCAATCTGGCGCATCAGCTGGGCATCACCGTGGTCTACGTG
>JALQUE010000189.1 GCA_023260815.1 Roseovarius sp. | reverse complement strand
TTTGTAACGGGTGATCGGCCTTGCCGGAAACCGGGGCGCGACCTATCCTTCCTGCATGACACAAAAGACCCGCAGACTCGCGCGCACAGACTGGCTTGAAACCGGCCTGCAGGCGCTGGCCGAAACCGGCCCCTCGGCCCTCAAGGCCGAGCCTCTGGCGCGTCGGCTCAAGACCACCAAAGGGTCGTTCTACTGGCATTTCGACGACATTCCCGCCTATCACGCCGCCCTTCTGGACCTCTGGGAGCAACGCGCGACCGCCGCGGTCGATTCGGCCCTCGACACCAACGCCTCCGCCGTCGGCAAACTGCGCGCCACCGCGCAGATGGTCGCCGAATGCGGCAATGCCATGACCGGCGAGCCCGCGATCCGGGCTTGGGCGCGCGATCATGCCGCCGCGCGTGCCACCCTCGGCCGGGTCGATGCGCACCGGCTTGACCTGATCGGGCGGCTTCTCGCCGAGATCGGGATCGCCAATCCCGAGATGGCGCGCATCATCTATGCCACCGGCATCGGCATCGCGGACCTGACCGAGGATCACCCCGGTCGCAATGTCTCGGCCATGGGGTCGCTGGTCGATCTGGTGCTGGCGCTGCGCTGAACGCTACCCGTCCAGCCGCGCCCGGAACCGATCCACGAAACGCTGGCGCGCGGCGGGCAATGGCTTGTTGCCAAGCTCGGGCGCCAGATGGGTCTGCAGGAAATGCCCGGTCACGTGGAACCCTTGGGCCACCTCGGCATCCGGCGCCGGCCCCGCCCCCAGCAGACAGGCCGGCAAGGGCAGCAGCCGGTCGGCCCATTCGCCCGCACCCGCCCTCGAGACCGCCCGCCCGCTGCGCGGCGATACATAGCTCAGATCGTTGGCCTGCGGTCCCATCACCGCGCAACCGCTCAGGTCCAGCCCGAATCCCATCTCGTCCAGCAGCGCCATCTCCCAGTTGAGATAGGCCAGCGGCCAGACATCCGACTGCCCCAGCAGGTCCAGCAGCGCCTCGGTCCGCCGATACAGCCGGGCATGCGCCTCGCGCTCGGGCAGGCAGAACAGCAACAGCGCCGTGACCGCATTCAGCCCCGCCAGCGACAGACGGTCGCCCATCGACGCCGCCGCGCGCGATCTGACCGGCTCCACCGTGAAGGTGCCGATATGATCCTCCAGCCTTGCCCGCCAACTCAGATCAAGCTGCGCCCCCGGTTGCAGCACCGGCGCCAGCTTGCGGGACGTGCCACCGCGCACGACGCCCGCATGACGCCCGTGTTCGGGCGTGAACACCTCGATGATGACCGAAGTTTCGCCATGCGTCCGCGTGGACAGCAATATGCCCTGATCGCGCCATTCCATGTCCGCTGTCGCGCCCGCTCCTGCCTGTGCCGACGGCCATACGACACCAGAAGCCGCCCCTTGCCAAGTCCCGGCCCGGCACCAGGCGCGCATTGCGGCTCAGCGCACCGACACGACCGTGCAATCGGCGGTGTTCAGCACCTTTTGCGCGACACTGCCCAGCCACGCGCGCTTCAACCGTCCCAGACCCCGGTGGCCGATGACGATCATATCGGCCCCGGCCTCCTTGGCCATGTCCAGAATCGCATCGGCCGTGTCCCCTTGCGCGGATACCGATTTGACCTTCATGGCCCCCATGTTCGCGGCCTGATCGGCGGCACGGCGCAGGATCTCATCGCCCACAAGCGTCACCAGACGCACCGCATCGTCCCCCGGTCTGGTATCGGCGAACAGGCTCAGCATCGTATCGGGCACATTGGGAAAATCCACACCCGACTTGGCGCGCACCTCTTCGACCATATGCTCGACATGGGCCATGCGCTGCAATTCCTCCGACGGGCGCCCGAAATGCAGCACATGCCCGATGGTCAAAGGCAGATCATACCGCGCCGCCAGATCGGCGGCCAGATCGACAGCCTTGGCCGCCGTGTCCGAACCATCGGTCGCTACGAAAATATGCGTTTTCATGGGTCTGTCTCCCTGTCAGGTCTCACCCCGCAGAATAGACATCCACCCCCCGCCCTTGCGTTGACGCGTATCAACGCGGCTCAGTCGGCAAGGCCCTCTTCATCCAGCAGATGCCGACCGGTCCGATCCTCGACCTCGATCACCCACAGATCCGGATCGAACCCGCGCTGCCGCGCGATCGCGGCATCCACCGCGGTTTCCTCGCCCTCGGCCAGCACCAGCCATTGCCGCGCGCCACTCATCACATCGAACGACCGATGATAGGCCGCGGCCCGGCCGTTCAATGTGTTCAGCTTGACCAGAACCGCGCCAGCGGTGTCATCGCCATGCGCCGTCACGAAGGCCGGGATATCGCGTAGCCGCAGACGTGTGAGATAGGCTTGAACCCAGAACTCCGCCGTCAGTCGCGTCACGCGTTGCCGTCCCTGAAATCCAGCCCCATCTCGGAATAGCGTTCGGCCTCGTCCAGCCAGTTGGGCCGTACTTTTATCTGGCAAAACAGATGCACCCGCCGGCCAAGGAACTCTTCCAGCTCCTCTCGGGCGGCCTTGCTGACGGCCTTGATCGTCTCGCCGCCCTTGCCAAGGATGATCCCCTTGTGACCGTCACGCATCACATAGATGATCTGGTCGATCCGCGCCGAACCGTCCTCGCGCTCTTCCCAGGCTTCGGTCTCGACCGTCAGCTGATAGGGCAATTCCTGATGCAGTCGCAGCGTCAGCTTTTCGCGGGTGATCTCGGCGGCGATCATGCGCATCGGCAGATCGGCGATCTGGTCCTCGGGATACAGCCACGGCCCCTCGGGCACCTGATCGGCCAGCCATTTGCGCAGATCCTCGACACCGTGGCCGCGCTCGGCGGAAATCATGAAGGTCTTGGCAAAGCTGAACCGCGCATTCAACGCCTGCGTCAGCCCAAGCAGCACCTCGGATTTGACCCGGTCGATCTTGTTGATGGCCAGCGCCACGGTGCGGCCCTTGCCGACATCCTGCAACCGCTCCAGAATACGCTCCACACCCTCGGTGATCCCGCGATGCGCCTCGATCAAAAGCACGATCACATCCGCATCCGCAGCCCCACCCCACGCGGCGGCGACCATCGCGCGATCCAGCCTGCGGCGCGGCTGGAACAGGCCGGGCGTGTCCACGAACACCAACTGGCTCTCGCCCTCCATCGCCACGCCCCGGATACGGGCACGGGTGGTCTGCACCTTGTGGGTCACGATGCTCACCTTCGCCCCCACCATCCGGTTGAGAAGCGTGGATTTGCCCGCGTTGGGCTCTCCGATCAGGGCAATGAATCCGGCGCGCGTGGTCATGATGGGGTCCGCTTTATTGATGTCAGGACGAGATACCGGAATTCACCCGCCCGCACCAGCCAGATCGCCGCTATTGTCGGCTGGCCCCTGCCGGACAAGCCGCCCGACGCGCTCAGCCCGCCTTCAGACGGGCCAGCAACGCCTTGGCCGCCGCCTGTTCGGCCTGCCGCTTGGATCCGGCGGTGGCCGTCTCGACCTCGCCATTCTGAAGCCGCGCCTCGATGGTGAACTGCGGCTCGTGATCCGGGCCGGACCGTCCCGTCTCGACATAGGCCGGCGGCGTCTGGCCGCGCGCCTGCGCCCATTCCTGCAAGGCGGTCTTGGCGTCGCGCGCGTCTTCCTTGACGCTGTCGATCCGCTTGCCCCACAGCCGCAGCACCACGGCCTTGGCCACGTCGAACCCCGCATCGCGATAGACCGCGGCGATCACCGCCTCCATCGCATCGCCCAGCAAGGCCTGCTTGCGCCGCCCCCCCGACAGCATCTCCGAGCGCCCCAGCTTGAGAACATCACCAAGCGCGATCTCGCGGGCCACGTCGGCACAGGCTTCCTTGCGCACCAGCGCGTTGAAGCGCGGCGCCAGCAGCCCCTCTTCGGCGGCACGATCCCGTTCCAGCAGCGCCTCGGCCATCACCAGCCCCAGCACCCGGTCGCCCAGAAACTCCAGCCGTTGATTGTCGTCGCGCGTGGGCGAGGCCATCGACGAATGCGTCACCGCCCGAACCAGCAGCGCAGGCTGCTCGAACCGGTGTCCCAACCGATCCTCGAACGCCTTCAACTCCGCCGACAGTTTCATCGTTCCGTCAGTCCAGTTTCTCGAAGAAGCGGTCGCCGCGCCATGTCCAGAAGAACAGCATCGAACTGCCCGCCGACGAGAACATGACCCGCCCCGCGCGTCCGATCAGGTTTTCATACGGCACGAAGCCGACACCGCCCACCGCCTGCGGAAAGCGCGAATCGGTCGAATTGTCCCGGTTGTCGCCCATGAAGAAGTAATGCCCCTCGGGCACCGTGAAAACGCCCGTGTCATCCGACCGCTGGTTGCCGATATTCAGGATGTGATGCGACTCGCCATTGGGCAGCGTCTCGAGGAATCGTGACTTGCGGCAAACAGCCCCCTCGCCCACGACACCATTCTCGCAACGCGGCCGGATGCGTACCGGGCCTTGCGGCTCGAACACCTCTTCGAAGGTGCCCGCCGGTTCCACCTTGACCGGCTCTCCGTTCAGGTAAAGCCGCCCATCGCGCATCTGCACGGTATCACCGGGCACGCCGACCAGCCGCTTGATGAAATCGGTGCCCTGCACCGGATGCCGAAAGACGATGATATCGCCGCGCTCCGGCTCGCTGCCCAGAAAGCGGGTGTTGTCGCCATCCAGAAACCCGCAGACATCCCGCGCGTCGATATCCAGACCAAGGCTCGCGATTCGGATCGTCGGGCACGACGCGTAGGAATAACCATAGGCCATCTTGTTGACGAACAGGAAATCCCCGATCAGCAGCGTGTCCTTCATCGACCCGGACGGAATCCAGAACGGCTGGAAAAAGATCGTGCGGAAGATCCCCGCGATCACAAGCGCCCAGAACACCGTCTTGACGGTCTCCCAGATAGAGCTTGTTGTCTTGCCTTCGGCGGCCATATGGCGTCCTCCGCTATCTCTGCGCGCTACATGCGGGGCCGGGGCCGGGGTGTCAAGCCAGCAGGCCGCGGCGCACCGCCAACACCCGTCAGCCCTCGGTCGGGATGTCGATGCTCATGCCGCGTTTCTCGGCGCTTGCCTGCACCGCCTCGCGCAGCGCCGCACTGCGCCGCAGCAGCCGCCGGAACCGCGCCTCGTCCAGCACCAGAAGCGCCGAAGGCGTGATCGCCCGCGCCTCGGCACGGCGCGTCATCCGCCGCAGAACCGCCAATTCACCGAACATCTCGCCGCGCCCCAGACGCCATGTCTGGCCAGCCGCCTCGATCTCGACCGCGCCCGAAGCGATGAAGAACACGCTGCGCGCCGGGCTGTCCTTGCGCATCAGCACGTCGCCCACATTGGCATAGCGTGTGCGCAGCGCACGGCTCAACCGTCGGATCGCCGCCTCGTCCAGTCCGGCAAACAACGGAAACTGCGCCACCAGTTCCCGCCGCTGCAGGGCGATATCCAGCCGGGGACGCTCTTCGGCACGCGCGCGCCGCGCCGCCAGATCCTGCATCAGCGCGGTATGCACCTCGGCCCCGATCAGCCCGTCCTCGCGCATCGCGGTGTATTCGCGCTCTTCCAGCCGCAGCACCGTGCGGCGGATGAAGCGGCGCTCCAGCTTTTCGGCATAGCCCGGATATTGCAGCCTCAACCCCTCCAGCGCGGTCTCCACCAGATCGACGCGCCGCGCCAGCAACTCGCGCAGAAGATCGGCCACCCGTCGCCCGTGGATGCGCCGGATCCGCCCATCGATGAACCCGCCCAGATCCCGCAGACTCAGACGCTGCGTCAGCAACAACTCGAACCGGTCCGCCGTCAGCCGCGCCAAGGGCACCGACACGCCCAGCCTGTTATGCAGCAGCAACGCCGACCGGAACGCCCCGCCATAGGCCACGCTGCGCCGCGCGGCACGCTGATACCCGCTGCGCCCGCCCGATCTGGCCCCCTCGATCAGCCGGTCGGCATCCGACAACACCTGATCGGCCATCCGCGCCGAGATCGTCCTCTCGCGCACCCGCGCGATGATCGTGTCGCGCTCGTGCCCCGCCAGCGCGATCAGGCCAAGCGTGATCCGGTCACGGTCCAGAATATCGGCGCTGTCCTCGGCGGTCTTGACCGCCCCATCCAGCCGCTCGCCAAACCGCTTGGCCTCGGCGCGCACGATGTCATGGCCCAGCTCGTAATTGGCGGTGGTGCGCGCCACATCCTCGCGCACGGTCTGCAGTGCCACCGCCACCACCTGCCGTGACAGCGCCTCGTCGATCGCCGACAGCCGGTCCAATCCCAGCCTCGAAATCATCAGCCGCAGCGTCGTCCCCTGCACCAGCAGCGTGAACAGCGTATAGCCCGTCGCCAGAATGCCCACCACGCGCTGAATGCCATCCGGCACCCGGAAACTTTCGGTCACCGCCAGCGCCAGCGCCAGCGTCACCGCCCCGCGCAACCCGCCCCACAGGATCGCCACCCGCGCCCCAAGCATACATAGACTGACCAGAATAAATAACATTCCCCGTATCATACTCCGTCAGCCGCCCCGGCCCGTAGGGGTTCAGCGCCTGCATCCTGATCTTGAACGTGCCGCCAGCAGGGGGCGAAACAGTGATCGGAGACGACGTGCCCGTGCCGCCCGTCGAAGCGCCGCTGCTCTCGTCAACAGCAGTCACCACATACGACGAAATCGCCCCGTCGCCCGTGTCAGAGGGCGCGGTGAAGGCGACAGACGCAGAGCCGATGGACGTGGTTACGCCGGTGATTGTAGGGGCGTCAGGAGTGCTGAGTAGCTTGAACCCACTGACGGTTCCGCCGGGGTTACGGGGCATGTCAGCTAATCTCCTCGTAGCTCACAACCACCTTCA
>JALQUE010000135.1 GCA_023260815.1 Roseovarius sp. | reverse complement strand
CCGCCCAGCAACAACGAGATCGGGATCAGATAGGCGAGGATAGTCATGCGGTCACCTCAGTCGCAGCGCGTTCAGCGACACGGTAATGGAACTGGCCGACATCGCCAAGGCCGCGATCAGCGGGGAGCATAGCCCTGCCACGGCCAGTGGCACAGCGATGATGTTGTAGATCGTGGCAATGCGAAAGTTTTCCCTGATCCGGCGCGTGGCCGAACGGGCGGTCGCGCAGGCCGAGGCAATCGGCGCAAGATCGCCCCCCAGCAGCACGATATCCGAGGCGACCCGCGCCGCATCCAGCGCAGACGCCGGTGAGATCGAGACATGGGCCGCGGCAAGCGCTGCGGTATCGTTCAGCCCGTCTCCCACCATCAGCACCTTGGCGCCGTCTGCGGACATCGCCTGAATGCGGGTCGACTTGTCGGCTGGCAACGCCTCGGCGAGCCAATGGGTGATCCCCAGCCGCGCGGCCAGAGCCTCGACCGCCGGGGTGGTGTCGCCGGACATGAGGTAGACTTCCTTGCCTGCATCCTTAAGGGACTGGACCGCCTCGGCGGCGCCTTCACGCAGACGATCGGCAAAGGTGAAGGCAACGGGGGCGCCTTCGCCCCTGTCGAGGAACGCGGCGGTTTCGGCACGGCCCTGAGCGCCGATCCAACTGGCGCGGCCAAGCCGGACCTCGCGACCGTTCAGCACCGCTCGGGTGCCATATCCCGGCACTTCGCTGACATCCCCAACACGCGCGGCGGCGAAACCGGCCTCGCGCGCGGCGCGCGTGATGGCCTGCGCCAGCGGGTGGGACGAGCCTTGTGCCAGAGCCAGCGCGAGTTCCACATCGCGGCGCGGGATATCGGCGAGATTGGTCAGTTCGGGCGTGCCTGCCGTCAGCGTCCCGGTCTTGTCAAAGACCACTGTGTCGATCTGCGCCAACCGCTCCAGCGCCGTCTCGTGCTTGATCAGCATACCGCGACGGAAAAGCCGGCCTGAGGCTGCCGTTGTGACTGCCGGAACTGCAAGGCCAAGCGCACAGGGACAGGTGATGATCAGGACCGCCGCGGCGATATTGAGCGCCGTGCGCATATCGAACGTATAGAGATACCATCCCACGAAGGCCAGGGCCGACAGGATATGCACGCCTGGCGCATAGAGTTTGGCAGCACTGTCGGCCAACGAGGTATAGCGCGAGCGCCCGGATTCGGCGATCGCCACAAGATCGGCCATACGGTGCAGCGATGTATCCTGCCCCACGGCCGACGCCCGGATGGTCAACGGGCCGGTCAGGTTCACTTCGCCCGCCGACACGGTCTGGCCCTCGGTTGCAAAGACAGGCAGCGTCTCGCCGGTGAGCAAAGAGCGGTCGATCTCCGATGTGCCCGAGACGATCTCGCCATCCACCGGCATGCGCCCGCCGGGACGCACCAGAAGAAGATCGCCAACGGCAAGTTCGGCCACGTTCACGATCTCTTCGGTGCCATCCGACCGCAGGCGCGTCGCCCGGGGCACTTCGAGAGCGGTCAGTTCCTCGGCAGCGGATCGGGCGATGGCACGCGTCCGGTGATCGAGATAGCGGCCCGCCAGAAGAAAGAAGGTCAACGCGAGGGCGGCATCGAAATAGGCATGCTGACCCGACAGCGAGGTTTCCCATAAAGACGTGACCACCGCCAGCACGATCGCCAGCGTGATCGGCACATCCATGTTGAGTTGCCGATTGCTGAGCGCGGCCCAGGCGTTGCGAAAGAACGGCTGGCCGGAAAAAGCGATGGTGGGCAGGGCGATGGCGGCGGATATCCAGTGGAACAGATCGCGCGTGGCATCTGCGGCACCGGACCAGACCGACACCGACAGCAGCATCACGTTCATCGACGCGAATCCCGCCACTGCCAGTCGCATCAGCAATTCGCGCCCGGCACGATCGTTCGACGTCGCGTTCAGAGTGCCGGCGTCCAGTTCATGCGCCTCAAAACCAAGGGCCTCGACAAGGGTTTTCATCTCCTGCGCGGTCACATCCGGGTCGGCCTCGATGCTGGCGCGTTTCAACGTCAGGTTCACCCGCGCCGATGTGACGCCGGGATGCGCGTTGAGCGCCTTTTCGATCTTGGTGATACAAGCCGAGCAATGGATCGTCGGCAGCGACAGCGCGATCTGCGCCCCTTCTTGCGCACGGGCCGCATCGGCAAGGGATTCCGCCGCCGGCGCGGCGGCACAGGCCGGGCAGGCCGAAGCGGTGGGGCGCAGGGGGGCTGTCATCGGCGTCAATCCTTGATCAACACGACACGCTGTTGAAATTCGGTGCCATCCTCGGCCAGCGCGGTCATGCGAATGTTCCAGTTGCCATCACCAAGCGGCACCGACGCCACATAGGCCTGCCCGTCGAAGCGAAAATCGGGGGTCACGTCCTCGGCCACATGCGTGGCGCGCCCGACCGTGGCGTCCAGCATCTCCGCCTCAACCGGCGTGCCCGCAGCATCGGTGATCGACAGGGTCAGCATCCCCTCCTTGTGATGGGCGCCGATGGTCCAGCCAAGCGCCTCCTGGGCGGCCTTGCGATCGTTGAAGGTCTGGCTTGCGACATAGGAGTTGCGCACTTCGAGACCCGGAAAGGTGTTCACTGCCGAATAGGCCAGTACCAGATTGACGCTGATGATGACGCCGAATGCGCCTCCAAAAATGGCAAACACATGCTTGCCGGTCAGTTTACGCTCCGCCATCAGTTGTCCCTTCCATTGAATACGGTGTCTTCATAAGCCCGATCGCCTGTCGAGATGTCCTCGACCCACAGGCGCACTTCGGTGCGTTCGCTTTGCGCCGGGGCCGAGCCCGGAGGCGCGACAAGATAGACCCGTTGCAACATGGTGCTGTCAGCAGGCACGTCGACAGTGGCATAGGGGGTGCCCTCAAGCGCCAGACGGATCGTCGGATCGCCCTTGACCGACAGGTTGTAGGGGCGGTCCTCGCCGTGCCTGTTGCGCAGGCGCACCTCATAGACATTGCGGATCGAACCGTCCGACAGGGTCACATAGGTCGGGTTGCGCACCGGCGCGACGGTCATGTCCACTTCTGGCCGGATGAACAGCGCAAAAACCAGCCCGACACCGACCAGCGCCCACAACACGGTATACAGGATCGTGCGCGGACGCAGGATGTGCTTGATGATCGGCTTGGGTGTGCCACCGGCGCGTTCGGATTGCTCGTCGGTCAGGGCCATGTAATCGATCAAACCGCGGGGCTTGCCGATCTTGGCCATGATGTCGTCGCAGGCGTCGATGCAAAGCGCGCAGGTGATGCATTCAAGCTGCTGGCCTTCGCGGATGTCGATGCCCACCGGGCAGACATTGACGCAAGCCATGCAATCAATGCAGTCGCCCTGCTCTTGCCCGGCCTTCACCTCGTCGGAATTCTTGCGCGGCTCGCCACGCCATTCACGGTAGCCCACGGTCAGGGTGTCTTCGTCCATCATCGCCGCCTGAATGCGCGGCCAGGGACAGGCGTAGATGCAGATTTGTTCACGTGCGAAACCGCCGAACACAAAGGTGGTGCCGGTCAGGATGGCGATGGTGGTATAGGCGATCGGATGCGCGTTGAGCGTGAACAGATCCACCAGCAGCGTGGGCGCATCGGTGAAATAGAACACCCAAGCGCCGCCCGTGGCCACCGCGATCAAAAGCCACGTGATCCACTTGGTCAGCCGCAGGCGGATCTTGCGGGCGTCCAGCTTTTTCTGGCGGTGCAGGCGCAGGCGGGCGTTGCGATCGCCCTCGATCCAGCGCTCCACAAGGATGAAAAGATCTGTCCAGACGGTCTGCGGGCAGGCATAGCCGCACCAAACCCGGCCTAGCGCCGAGGTGAACAGGAACAGCCCCAGCCCCGCCATCACCAGAAGCCCGGCGACGAAATAGAACTCATGCGGCCAGATCTCGATCCAGAAGAAGAAGAAACGCCGGTTTGCCAAATCCAGAAGCACCGCCTGATCCGGAAGGTTTGGGCCGCGATCCCAGCGTATCCAGGGCGTGACGTAGTAGATACCAAGCGTCACGATCAGGATCGCCCATTTCAGGTTACGGAACTTGCCGTAGACCTTCTTGGGAAAGACCGGTTCTCGTGCGGCATAAAGGCTGGGTGCGGCATCGGGTTGGGTGTCAGACACGGAATCACTCCGGTATGCGTGTTCTTGTTCCCTTGTCTTGTCTCAGGTGGCGGCGGCACCAGCCTTGACCTGCATCAAATTCTGACTCTGAAAGTGATCAATTCGCCGCCTCAGCGGCCTGCCGCCGCAGCCACCCGATAAAGGCCTTGGCCTTGGCGCGCGCTGCTCCGGGCCGCGTGACGATGTAATAGGCGGTGTCCTCGGGTTCTTCGAACAGCAATTGCAGACGGCCTGCAGCCACATCATCCTCGACCCATTGCCGCACGGTCAGCGACACGCCCTGCCCCTGGCGCACCCCTTCCAGCAGCAGGTTGCCGGGCACCTGCGTCATACCCCCGATACGGAACGAGGCAAGCCCCTTCCGGCTCAGCCAATCGGTCGACTCCGAGGTGCCGTATTCCTGCACCCAAGGCAGATCGATCAGATCCTCCGGGCGGGTAACCGTCCGGCCCGCCACCAAAGACGGCGCCGCCACCACAACCAACGGAGAGGAGAACAGCCGCTCGGCATCGACCCCGGGCCAATGGCCCATGCCATGCCGGATGGCGATGTCGATGCCGCCGGGTTCCAGTGGGACACGTTCGGGCGTGGGGTTGATCATCACATCGACGCCGGGATGCCGGTTGCGGAAATCCAGCAGACGCGGCATCAGCCATTGAGCGGCAAAACCCGGCGTCGTCGACACTTGCAGGGGCCGGTCCGCATCCGCGCCAGTCAGGGCCTCCACCGTGCGAGCGATGGCGCCAAAGCCTGCGCGCAGCGCATCGGCCAGATCGCGCCCCTCGGGCGTCAGGGCCAGCGGCCGCACGGACCGATCCACCAGCGCCACGCCCATATGCCGCTCGAGCGCCGTGACCTGCTGGCTGATCGCGGCATGGCTGACATTCAATGCGGCACCAGCTGCACTGGCAGATCCGGTCTCAGCCAGCGCGGAAAAGGCGCGCAAGGCCGTCAACGGAGGCATGAAACGCCAATCCATAGTGTAATATTTCCTTACATCACGGAATAATTCCTGAATCGCAAAATGCCAGAATATTTTCCATATTCACAGGATAATTCACCGCAGCGAAAGGAAACGCCATGCTGAACGTGTTTGCAAAATCTTTCATGACAGCCACACGGAACACCCTCACGGACAGATCGGGACCGCCAAGCCACTGGTCCCGGTCCGAACGGTTCGACAACCGCCGCCGGGCAGAAATCGAAGCCCATCTCGAAGCGCGCAGACGGGACTGACCGTGCCCGTCGCCAATGTCGGCCCACGGATCTGTCGCGATCGTCCTATTATGTCCTGATTGGCGGGGCTTCCTGATCCTTTCAGTCGCAAGGATCGTCAAGCCAACCGTGACCAGACCAAGGCAACGTCCGGCCCCGTATGGTCACGAAATTGGCACCGGCCTTCCTGGAAACGCGCGAACAGGACGGAAGGCCGGTGCCTGACCCCGCGGGAGGAAAACCACCCGCGGGTATCTCTTTACAGGGGCTGCGGGATCATTCGCCGCCACCCAATTGATGCACATAGGTTGCAACGGCGCGAATCTCGGCCTCGTTCAACTCGGCGCCGCCCATCGGGGGCATGACACCAAAACGCGAGTTGGTGACCGTGTGCATCAGCGTGTCGTAATCCCCGCCGTAAAGCCAGATCGCATCAGACAGGTTCGGCGCACCCTGATAAATGTCGCCCTCACCGCCATCGCCGTGACAGACCGCGCAATTGTCCAGATAGACCTGCTCTCCGGCGGCAACCATCGACGCATCGCGCGGCTCATAGCTGGGCGACATCGACATCACGTAGTTGACCACCTGATCGATCTGCTCGGCCTCAAGGATCTCTCCGAAGGCGGGCATCTGCGAATAGCGCGCATCGGGGTCTTCCTCGTTGCGGATGCCATGCTTGATCGAATAGTGGATATCCTCGATCGTGCCACCCCACAGCCAAGCGTCGTCCTGCAAGTTGGGATAGCCCTTGGCGCCCGCCGCCCCCGAGCCGTGGCACTGGGCGCACCACGTCTTGAAGACAGACGCTCCGGCAGACCGCGCATAGGTGGCAAGTTCGGGATCGCCGGCAATCGATGCCAGCTCCACCGAGGCAAGCTGCTCGTTGATCCCGGCATTGGCGGCCTCGGCCTTGGCGATCTCCTGGGCCACATTCTCCCGGGTCGACCACCCCATATACCCCGAGGTCGCGCCCGAGATCATCGGCCATGCCGGATAGGCGATGGAATACCAGATCGCCCAGACGATGGTGGCGTAGAACACCCACAGCCACCAACGCGGCAAGGGGTTGTTGTATTCTTCGATGCCGTCCCACTCATGGCCGGTGGTTTCGACCTCGTGCTTCTTGTCGGATTTCTTAGCCATGTCTCTCACGCCTCCTTGGCGTCGGCCTCACCCTCGCGGGCGGGTTTGTCTTCATGCCGGAAGGGGATGCCTGACGGATCTTCATAGGTTTCGGTCGCTCCGGGCCGGAACACCCAAAGCACCACGCCGATGAAGAAGGTGAACAGGAACAGCAGCATCCAGCTGTCGGCGAATTCGCGAAGCAGGGAATAGGTTTCCATGATCTGTCCTCCTTACCGGCTGGCCACGGGCGTGAAGGTCGAGAAATCGACCAACGTGCCCAGCATCTGCAGATAGGCAATCAGCGCATCCGCCTCGGAAATCCCGGCCTGCCCGTCGAAATTGCGCACATTGACCTTGTCGCCATAGCGCTCGATCAGGCCGTCATAATCGCCGAACGGATCGATCTGCGCGCGGAAAT
Source organism: Roseovarius sp. (assembly GCA_023260815.1). GTDB lineage: Bacteria > Pseudomonadota > Alphaproteobacteria > Rhodobacterales > Rhodobacteraceae > Roseovarius. Next base: position 647 of record JALQUE010000135.1, on the reverse strand, counting down.
CCGCGGCTGCGTTCTCGATCATCTCGTCGGTATAGGGCACCCCGACAAACGCATGGGTCTTGAGCAGGTCCGCGGTGTATTCCGGATCGATCAGGCGGTTTTCAAGGTAGCCGTATTTCGGCATGACCGATTCCGGCACCACCGATTGCGGATCGCGCAGGTGGTCCACATGCCATTCATCCGAGTAGCGGCCACCGACACGCGCCAGATCAGGCCCGGTCCGCTTGGACCCCCACTGGAACGGATGGTCATACTGCGACTCCGCTGCAAGGCTGTAATGGCCATAGCGCTCCACTTCGTCGCGCATGGGGCGGATCATCTGGCTGTGGCAGACATAGCACCCTTCGCGGATGTAAATATCTCGGCCGGCCAATTCCAACGGGGAATAGGGGCGCACGCCTTCTACCTTTTCGATTGTGTTATCAAGGTAGAACAGCGGCACGATTTGAACCAAGCCACCGATGGTGACAACCAAAAAGCTGAGGATCAGCAAAAGGGTCGCATTGGTTTCAATCGCTTTATGTTTATCAAGAATACCCATTGATGATCTTCCTTATTCTGCAGGCTGCGCAACAGGCGCAGATTGTATTGCGGGTGACCGTTTGACGGTCATCCACAAGTTCCAGCACATGATCAGTGCCCCAGCC
>JALQUE010000113.1 GCA_023260815.1 Roseovarius sp. | reverse complement strand
CCAACAGGGAGGAACGCCATATGCAACTGGCCGATCTGGGAGATGTGCGGCTGCATTACCGCGAGGATGGCGATCCCGGCGGGGCGCCCGTGGTCTTTGCCAATTCGCTTGGCACCGATCTGCGGCTTTGGGAGGCTGTGGTGCCGCTCTTGCCGGAGGGGCTGAGGATCATCCGCTATGACAAGCGCGGTCACGGGCTGAGCGATTGCCCGCCCGCGCCCTATGCGATGGGGGCGCTGGTGCGCGATGCGGAACGGCTTCTGGATCATCTGGAGGTGCGCGACTGCGTCTTCGTGGGGCTGTCCATCGGCGGGTTGATCGCGCAGGGGCTGGCGGTGAAGCGGCTGGATCTGGTGCGGGGGTTGGTCCTGTCGAACACCGCGGCGAAAATCGGCCATCAGCAGATGTGGCAGGAGCGGATCGACAGGATCCGGGATGGCGGGTTGGAGGCGCTGGCGGATGGGGTCATGGAGCGCTGGTTTTCGAAGGCCTTCAGGGAGGGTGATCCCAATTTTCCCCTGTGGCGCACCATGCTGACGCGGACCCCGGCGGAGGGGTATATCGGCTGTGCGGCGGCGATTGCGGGCACGGATTTCTATACCCCGACCAGCGGGCTGCGCCTGCCGACGCTTGGCATTGCGGGATCCGAGGATGGGGCCACGCCACCCGATCTGGTGCGCGAGACCGTGGCGCTGATCCATGGCGCGAGATGTGAGCTGATCCGCAAGGCCGGGCATCTGCCCTGTGTCGACAGCCCCGAGACCTATGCGGCGCTGCTGACGGGGTTTCTGAAGGAGATCGGCCATGTCTGACATCCTTCTGGTGCATGGGTCGTGTCATGGGGCGTGGTGCTGGCGCGACGTTGTGCCGGCGCTTGAGGCGCTTGGTCACCGGGCGCGGGCGATCGACCTGCCGGGGCATGGGAAAAACCCCTGCCCGATCGAGGAGGTCACGCTGGAGGCGTATGGCGATGCGATCCTCGACGCGCTGGAGCGGCCGGCCATCGTGGTCGGTCATTCGATGGCGGGGTTCGCCATCGCGGCGGCGGCCGAAAGGGCGCCCGATGCCATCGAACGACTGGTGTTTCTGTGCGCCTATGCGCCGCGCGACGGGCGGTCGCTGGTGGAGATGCGGATGGAGGCCCCGCGCCAGCCGCTGCTGGCGGCGATCCAGAAGACCGGGGACGGGTTGGGTTTTGTCTTTCGCGAGGACCGGACCCGCGACGCGCTGTATCACGATTGTCCGGAGGGCACGGTCGCCTATGCCGCCGAGCATCTGTGCGTGCAGGCGATCCGCCCGCAGGCAACGCCGATCCGGCTGGGGGCCAATTACGATTGCGTCAAGAAATCCTATATCCGCTGTACAGAAGATCGCGCGATCCCGCCCGAATATCAGGAGACCATGACCGAAGGCTGGCCGAGCGAGGATGTGCACGCCCTGCCGCTTGGTCATTCGCCGTTCTTTGCCGACCCAAAAAGGCTGGCGGCGCTGCTGGACCGGATCGCCGGGGGCGACTGACGGCGCGGGGCCTGTGCAAACCGCCTTGCACCTTGGGCTGCAAGGCGTAACCCTGCACGCACCAGCTGTGGGAGGACGACATGCAGACCATCAAGGCGGCCGTGTGCCACCGGTTCGGAGAGCCGTTGAGCATCGAGGAGGTGCGGCTGCGCGCGCCGGGCATGGGCGAGGTCGAGGTCGCGCTGGATGCGGTGGCGATCTGCCATTCGGATATCTCGTTCGCCGAGGGCGCATGGGGCGGCAGCCTGCCTGCGGTCTACGGCCACGAGGCGGCGGGGCATGTCAGCGCGCTTGGCGGGGACGTCACCGGGATCGCCTTGGGCGATCCGGTGGTGGTCACGCTGATCCGGGCCTGCGGGCACTGTCCGAGCTGCGGCGCGGGGCGGCCCACGGGCTGCGAGACGCCCTATGACGGCGATCACGGCCCGCTGAGCACCGCCGGTGGCGGGGTTCTGCATCAGGCGATGGCCTGCGGGGCGTTTGCGGAAAAGGTGGTGGTGCATCGGTCGCAGGTGGCGCGGATACCCGATGACATGCCGATGGACGCGGCCTGCCTGCTGGCCTGCGGGGTGATCACCGGGGTCGGCGCCGTGGTCCATGCGGCAGGCTTGCGGGCGGGACAGGACGTGGTGGTGATCGGCGCGGGCGGTGTCGGGCTGAACGCCATTCAGGGCGCGCGGATCGCGGGCGCACGGCGGATCGTGGCGGTGGACATGACGGAGGCCAAGCTGGAGGATGCCCGCGCGTTCGGCGCGACCGACACGGTGCTGGCGAGCGATCCCAAGCCCTGGCGCGCGGCCAAGACGGCGATGGGGCGCGGCGCGGATGCAGTTTTGGTCACGGTGGGCGCGGCGGCGGTTTATGATGCGGCGCCGCGGTACCTGGCGGGGGGTGGCAAGGTGATCATGGTGGGCATGCCGCCCAGTGGCGCCACCGCCCGATACGAACCGGTGAGTTTCGCCTATACCGGACAGTCGCTGGTCGGATCGAAGATGGGCGAGGTGGTGATCAGCCGGGACATTCCGTGGATGATCGACATGTATGGCCAGGGGCGCTTGAAGCTGGATGAGCTGATTTCGAACCGCTGGAGCCTTTCGCAGATCAACGAGGCCATCGCCGACACGCGCGCCGGCAACGCACGCCGCAATGTGATCGTTTTCGGGTAAGTCCGGGCCTGTTGTGCGGCTGCGATCGCTTGGGGCGTCTTGAGAGGGAGCCTTGGGGCTATGGCCCGCCTTGCGCGTGACGCGTCCTGACGGCACCGGACGCGGGGTGGTGGAAAAACCCCGACAGGGCGGTATGCTGGGCCGGTGTGGGGCGTGTTTTGGTGTGTTTGGAGTTGCTGGGTATGGATGTTGTCGAGGCGCTGCCATGGGAGCCCGAGGGGCTGGCGGCGTGAGGTGGGGTGTGATCATTGTGCTGGGTCTGGGGCTCCTTGCCTACGGTATCTACAAGCTCAACTACCCCACCTATTCGTGGCGCCAGAATCTGACCTTGGGTCTGGTGGGGCGTTGACATGAGACGCAAGAGCCTGATTGCGGCCGCTGTGCTCGTTGCCGGACTGGCGTGGATGTTCTGGTCCTTGCGCGATCCTAATCCGCAGCTTTACCCGCCGATCCGACATGCCGATGGCACCACCGAATTCCGCTTGATCAATTCGGGTCCGGACCTGATCGACGGCACATCCGACGATCAGCATTGGGTGTTGCGAATGCCTGCCGGTCTGTGGCTCCACTTTCCCGATGAAGGCCGTACCGCCCAGCAGAAAAAGGACAATCCCGACTATCCATGTAACCTGAGCTTTACGATGATCGTCCTGCTGCCGGATTTCGCGTTCGTTCAGGAGCCCTATGAGGGTTCACGCAAAGACATCCTGCGCGTGCGGATAGATTCGCCCATCGTGCCTTATGGCTCAGGCAGGTTCGAGGGTGGGGCCGGGCTTGCGTTTTCGGCGCGGCATGATCTGAAGGCCAATTTCAACTGCCGCAAGGATGCCGAGATCGGGCCTGGCGTTTTCCGTCTGCGCGACCCGAATGAAGATGAGATCCGCGAGATGGGTGATATCTACGGGACCGATCCCCGTCGCGGGCCAAGCAGGTTTTTCTTTCCGCCGAGATGCACCGGAGAGAGTCGGCAAGGGCACAGGCTTGAGCAGGTCGCCGTCTATGATGCGGCAGGCAATCCGACGGGCCACGGCACCTGCACGCACCCCTCGGAAACGGACATCAACCCGGACGCATATACCAGCTGCGTGTTCTGGTTCTGGCTGCCTCTGGAGCGTGAGCTTCTACTCAGCCTGAGCGGCGAGCATGTTCCGCAGCTTCAATCCATCCACACACGTCTTGCCGATCTGATCTGGCACGCAACGGATCACGGCAAATCCACCAATCTGGTGGCATGGGAGAAAGGTCAATGACTGAGTATACACTGCCGCCGAGCTATCTTCTTCGGGATACGTTCAATGCGCTGCTCAGCGAACGCGCCCTTGAGACTCAAGCCCCGCGCGCGCTGGAGGTCTACACCGCCGCGACCGGACACGCCGACCGCGATGGCCCGGCCAGCGACGTCGTCCTGACGGGCCATGCGCCTGGTCGCGGGTCGGCGACATGAGCCGCGGCCACGAGAGAGCGGATGACGTTGGCCCCGGAGTGGGCTGTGGCCCGGGGGGCGTTGCTGTGGCCGGGCCTATTCGCGAAACGCCCTGTCGCGGACGCGCACCACGGGCTGTAGCAGATAGTCCAGAACCGTCTTGCGCCCTGTCAGGATATTGGCCTGAGCGACCATGCCGGGCATGATCTCGACCGCGACGCCATCGGCATCGAGGATCGTGCCCGTGGTGCGGATCTCGACGACGAAGACCTCTTCCTCGTCCCGTTCGGAGCGGGTGACGGCATCCGCGCCGATCCGCAGAATCTCGCCATCAAGACTGCCGTAGCGGGACGCATCATAGGCGGTGATCTGCACCTTGACGGGCTGACCGGGATAGAGGAACGCGATGTCGTCGGGGCGGACATGGGCCTCGACCAGCAGGGTGTCATCGAGGGGCACGATCTCGATCAACTCTTCGCCTTGACGGGCCATGCTGCCCAGTGTGGAACGGTGTATCCGGTTCACGATGCCGCGCACCGGCGCCACGATGCGGGAGCGGTCTGCCCTGCTCTGGAGGGCGGGCAGCGCGGGGCGCAGGGCGGCCAGTTCGGCGGTGGCCAGCGCCAGATCGGACAGGGCCGTGGCGCGGAAGCGTTCCTTCTGGGCGCGGATGCGGTCGTCTATTTCTTCAAGCGCGCCCTGCAGCCGGGCCAGAGACGCCTTGGAGCGGGTGGCGCGGCCCTGCCATTCGGCCTCGGAGCGGCGCAGCGACAGGAGGGTCGTCGCGGGCGCCGCGCCGCGGTCGACGAGCGGGGCCATCAGCGCGCGTTCCTCGGCCAGAACCGCGAGAGTGGCTTGCGCGGTCTGACGGTCGGCGAGACCTTCCTCGTATTCCTGCCGGCGCTGTGTGCGCTGGCGTTCGAGGATGCCGATTTCGGCCTGCAATTCGGCCTGACGTCCGCGATGGAGCGCGGTTTCGGATTGCACCACATCCAAGGCATGGGCCACCAGTTGGTCAGAAAACCGCAACGGCTGCGCGGTGATTTCCGCCTGTAGACGTTCGATCCGGGCCATCAGCCCGAAGGCGCGCTGCTGTTCCTGATCCAGTTGGCTGTCCAGCATGGTGCCGTCCAGTTCCATCAACAGATCGCCCTCGGCCACGACAGTGCCTTCGCGCACATGCAGCGCCTTCAGGACGCCGGGTTCGGTGGCTTCGATCACCTGCACCGAGGCCGAGGGCACGATACGCCCCAAGGCCCGCGTGATGTTGTCGATTTCCGTCCGTGCCGCCCAGATGAAGATGGCCACCAGAAACAGCAGGATCGTCAACAGCAGGATCGACCCGCGCACCGGAGACCGCCCGCGCATGTCGGCCGCCAACCGTTTGAAATCCATGTCACGCGCCATGTGCCCCCCCTGCCCCTTGCGCGGCGGCGCGCTGCGACAAGAGGCTCTTGTCACCATCCAGAGCGACCTTGCCATCCTCGATCACGATGACGCGGTCGACCAGATCCAGAAGGCTGGGGCGATGGGTCACGATGACCATGGTCTGATGCCGCATATGCGTCTTGAGGCGGGCGATCACGTCCCGTTCATTCTGCACGTCCATCGCGCTGGTCGGCTCGTCCAGCAGCAGGATCGGGGGTTTTCCGACAAGGGCGCGGGCCAGCGTGATCGCCTGACGCTGACCGCCCGACAGACCTTCGCCGCGTTCGGCAAGCATCAGGTCATAGCCCGAGGGATGTCTGGCGATGAAATCCTCGACCCCGGAGATGCGGGAGGCCTCCAGGATGTCGGCATCGCGAGCGTGGCGGGCGCCGATGGCGATATTCTCGCGCACGGAGCCGGAGAACAGCCACACATCTTGCAGAACCGATCCGATATTGCGCCGCAGATCGCCCGGATCGATCTGCCGGATGTCGGTATTGTCCATCATGACCGCGCCCTGATCGGGGGGATACAGCCCGAGCATCATGCGCGCGACGGTGCTTTTGCCTGATCCGATCCGACCGAGGATCGCCACCTTTTCACCCGGCTGGATGGTGAAGCTGACGCCCTTGAGGGTCGCCACCAGCTGATCGGGATAGGTGAAATGCACATTCTCAAGCCGGATCGCGCCATCGAGGCGGGGCCGGCTGAGCCATGTGCGGCCTTCGGGGCGTTCGCTGTCGGCGCGCATCAGGGCGTCGATGCTGCGATACGAGCTGCGCGCATGATTGAGCCGGGTCATGGTCTGCGCCAGTTGCGCCAAAGGGGCCAGGGCGCGCCCGGTCAGGATCACGCTGGCGATCAGCGCCCCCATGCTGACGCTGCCATCGGTAATCAGGAACACGCCGTAGAACACGATCATGATCTGGGCGGCCTGCTGCGCGAAGCCGGTGGCGTTCATCGCGAATTGCATCACCGCGCGGCTTTGGAGGCCATGTTCGGACTGTCGGGAAATCGCGTCCTCCCATCGGGCGCGCATCCGGTAGGCGGCGCCGGTGGCCTTGATCGTTTCAAGGCCGGACACGGTTTCGACCAGAACGCTTTGTTTGGACTGGCCGTCGGCAAAGCTTTTGTCGGCGATGCGCGACAGGATCGGCTGCACGGCGATCCCGACCACCAGCACGGCAGGCACCGCCAGCGCCGGCACCAGCGCCAAAGGCCCACCGATCAGATAGATCACCCAGACGAACAGCAGAATGAACGGAAGGTCCACCACCGCGACAAGCGTGGCCGATGTGAAGAAATCGCGCAGTGTTTCGAATTCGCGCAGCGTGCTGGCCAGAGCACCGGTCGAGCCTTTGCGCGCCCGCATCTGCAGATCGAGGAGCTGATCGAAGATGCGCCGGCCCATCAGCAGATCGGCCTTTTGCCCGGCGCGGTCGATGAACCCGGCGCGCAGGGTCTTGATGAAGAAATCGAACAAGAGCGCGATACCGACCCCGAATGTCAGGGCGATCAGGGATTCCGTCGCCTCGTTCGGGAGGATGCGGTCATAGACCACCATGATGAAGATCGAGGTGGTCAGCCCCAGAACATTCGCCAGCACCGCCGCCAGAAGCACCTGCGTATAGGACCATTTGTTCGCGGCCAGAGCCGACCAGAACCAGTGCCCCTGCCGCCCCACGGCTGTGGCGGCAATGTCATCGCGATGTTCGGCCCGCAACAGGATCGCATAGCCGGTATAGGCCTGCTGTAACTCGGTTCGGGCGATCTGTCCGGTTCCCTCGCCCAGAAGCGGGTCATGGATGAGCACCGTATTGCGCTTGCCGAAGCCATAGAGCACCACCGCGCGGTCGTTTTTCAACAGCAGGATCGCGGGTGTCAGCATGGCGTCGAAGGTGCGCAGTTTGCGGGCGCCGAACGCCGTCTGAATCCCAGCCCGTTGCGCGGCGGTCATCGCATCGCGCACCCCCAGAGTGTCGGCCCCTTCGGTGGATTGCGCCGCGTGCAGGGCCGCAAGTGTGATCGGTCGGTCCAGATACGCCGCGACGTGCAACATGCACGCCTCAAGGGGGGTCATGGCGTCGGGGCGGCTGTGCTGACCGGGATCGAGGGCAACCACGGTGTCGTCGACCGAACCGGCCTGATGCGGGGATATATCCCGAGAGGTCATGACCACACCCCGGCAATGTCGATCCCGCACACATCCAATATGTCGCCGGTCAACGCCAGCCCGGCATAATCGGTCAGGCACCGGCCTGCACGGCGTTCAAAGACACGGGCGAAGGGCGACAGGCTGCTGTCGGTGCTGCTGCGGATGCGCCGGGTTTCCGCGCCGGTCCCGACGGAAAGGTCCGGTTTGAAGGCAGAATCGGCGGCGCGTTTTTCTGCGGGGGCCACCCGAATGGCGGCATTGGCCCGACCGAGCGCGGGAGCGTCCAAGGTGGCCGGTGCGATGCTGGCCTCGACCCCCGTGAGGTCCGGCGCTTCGGTGCAGGCGCCAGGCAGGATCAGGGCGCGGATGGCAAGCGGGCGGCGCATCATGACGGCTGATCCTGTTCGGCGGCCTGGGCATCCGCCAGCGCCGACAGGAAACACGCGATATCGCCCGATGGCGCGTTGGGCTGAGGGGGCGCGGTGCGGGCCAAGGGTGGTCCGGCCCCGGCTGCGACAACACGGGCGATCCAGCCGATATGGTGCCGCGAGATCAGCTGCGACTGCGCCAGCCGCAAAGCGCCTGTCTGCCACAGCGTGGCCAATACATTTTCAGGCACCGCACCCAAAGCGGCCTGATCCACCGACCAATAGCCTGCCGCATCGGCCTCGGTCATGCCATGCGAGGGCGTCCACCGGGTCAGCAGACCCGCATCTGCAAGGGCGGCGGCGGCACGCCGGGTTTCGGTCCGGGATGCCGCGCGGGTTTGGAAAAAGGCCAATGGCAGGGCGCTGGCGGCTGGTTCGAGTTTGGCCAGGACAATCGGCACGTCCTGCAGTGTCCGGGCAAAGCCATAGGACGCAAAACGGCGCCAGCGACGGGGGCCGTGCCGCTCCGGGGTGACCGGAACAATCGTGTTCTCACGCTCTGTACTTGCAGTCATGGCCATGAGGGCGGTGTCTTTCTGGTGAAAACACGGGCTGCTACCGGCCCATGGCTTCTGTTTCATGTGGCGTTAGGTCACCGCTTAGGTGAATGTCGGGTCGGACAGGATGATCTGCGACGGGCGAGCTGATCCAGCGCGACGATATCCTGAAACTCGACCATCACTTCGGCGGTGGGCCTGCTGTCCACATCGGTCGCCACACGCGCGAGTTGCGCATCTGTGCCGTCGTCTGCGCCTGCGTCATTGGGCAGGAAGAGGTTCAGGGACGGGTTCGAAAAGACCGCATTTGGAACATAGGGGGTCTCAAGGGGGTCGAACGAAATCTCGGTGCGGAACCCGTCGTTTGAATTGAAGTCCTCCCCGGTGAGGGACAGGATCGTGACGAACTGGCTGGAATCGGACAAAAGGGAATAGCTGAACTCGGACGGCAAGTAGCCGGTGACCGACTGGCTGACCGTGTCCGCCGCGCGCCCATCCGCGTTGCTGACATCAGCCGTGACGGTATAGGCCTGACCGGCGGCGATCTGTTCCAGAAGGGCGGCGTTGACCGGGGCAGACCACGCGCCACCCGTCACATCGCCGGTCGTGGTGCCGATCACCGCTTGCGTGTCGCTGTTCACGAATGTCACGGTCACGGTCCGGCCATCGGCGCCAAGGGCCGTGCCGGTCAGAGCGGTGAGGGCCGGGCCTTCAAGGTCAATCGCTCCATCCACGCCGACCTCGTTCAGGGTCAGGGACAGTTTGAAATCGGTTGTCAGATCGAAACTGTCGCTGGCCGTGTTGCCCGCTTGATCGGCAATCTCGACCGTAACGGTATAGGCGGTCTGATCCGACAGAGCGTCGAGCAAGTCGGCATCTAGGAAATCGATCACGAAGGTGCCGGCATCCGACACCGTATCCTCGACGCGCAGCGCGGTCACGCCATTGCCGTCTTCGAAAGTCAGGGTGACGGGCGTGCCTTGAGGCGAATTCGTGGTCACCTCGGCGCCGCTGTCGGGATCTGCCGCCAGTACGGCAAGCGTCAGCATATAGTCGGACGGCACCTCATCGACAAAGGCAATGGTCGGCGCGGTCAGATCGATGTCGAGGCTGGCCGTGGCCTGTGGTGCGGGATGGTCGGCGGCGTCAAAGATATCGGCGGTGATCTCGACGGCCTCGCCCATGGTCTCGTTGCCGGCGGCATCGCTGACGACGGGCGAGATGAAATAGAACGCCTCGGCATCGGGCAGGTTGGCAAGATCGGCAGGCGGGATCTCGATGCTCCATTCGCCGCCGCGCACCTCGCCGGTATACTCGACACCGTTGAGGGTAATGGTCACAATCTGGCCGTCCTCGGCATCCGAGACGCCCGAGATCGTCACCGGCTCGGCCCGCTCGGCGATGTTCACCATGAAGTCACCGTCTGCCGACGACGCAATGTCGATCACGGCAACGGTGGGCGGGATGGTGTCGACGAGGATCTCGGTGGTTGCGGTCCCCAGCTCCTCTCCCTCGTCGTCGAGCGCCACGAGGGTCAGCGAGGCAAGCCCCTGCGGCAGGTCCGTGGGGCCTTGTTCGGCCTCGAGCGGGAGGACCCAGATGCCCTTCTCGTCGATAGTGATCGCCTCGGTGCGCGGCTCTTCGCTGCCATCATCAAAGGTGATGCGAAGCTGCGTGGTTCCCTCGGGCAAGTCGGTCGGGATGGCGTTGCTGCCGATACCGGACACATCCGAGACCAAGGCATTGTTCACGATGGTGGGCGGGATCGGTGCGGGTTCGATCACCGGGGTCGGCGACGGGTCACTGGGGCTGGGCGT
>JALQUE010000109.1 GCA_023260815.1 Roseovarius sp. | reverse complement strand
GGGTCTGGGTCGGGCTGATCGTCCCCTTGGTCCGGACCAGCAGGCTGAAAATCCACAATTTGCCCGCTTTCGCCGAACGACTCGTATTGGTCCACCTCAAGCGACGCGGCGTCGACATACGATTCCAGCCCCGGCTCCACCGGTTGCGACAGGGCCGAAACATGTTTGACGCCCTGTTCACGAAGGATTTTCTGCACACCTTTGATGGTCATGCCATCATCATGCAGCAGCTTTTTGATACCGCCCAGAAGTTCCATATCGGCCGGCCTGTAATACCTCCGGCCACCGGCCCGCTTGACCGGCTTCACCTGGCTGAACTTGCTTTCCCAGAAACGCAGAACGTGAGCTGGCGTTTCCAGCCAGTCGGCTACTTCGCTGATGGTGCGGAAGGCGTCGGCTGATTTGGCCATGTCCCGCTAAAATCCTAGCTTTTGTTGCCGGCGGCGACCCGATCCTTCATCAGATGCGAGGGGCGGAATGTCAGCACCCGGCGGGGATTGATCGGAACTTCTTCGCCCGTCTTGGGGTTGCGACCCACACGTGCCGATTTCTCGCGCACCGAAAACGTTCCAAAAGACGATATCTTGACCTGCTCGCCTTCGACCAACGCATCGGACATATGGGCCAAAACGCTTTCGACAAGCTGGGCAGACTCATTGCGAGAAAGACCAACCTCGCGGAACACGGCCTCGCTCAGATCCATTCTTGTTAATGTTTTTTCGCTCATTTCCATCCCTCTAATTTGTTCAGACTTTAGGTCGGAAGGATTTTCCGAGTCAATCTCAACTACTTGGAGAATGGTCTTTAAGCGGAAATTGCGCGATTACACATCACCAACGCAACACAACGGCCCCCCAGGCCAGCCCGCCGCCGATCGCTTCGGACAGCACCAGATCGCCGCGCTTGATCCGGCCTTCCGATGCGCCCACCGACAAAGCCAACGGAATAGACGCCGCCGAAGTATTCCCGTGGTCCTGCACCGTGACGATCACATGATCCATCGACAGGCCCATCTTTTTCGCGGTGCCTTGAATAATGCGGATATTGGCCTGATGCGGCACGATCCAATCCACATCCGACGAGGCCAGACCGATCTTGGACAGGGCGTCTTCGGCCGTGCTGGTCAGCTTTTCAACCGCTTGCCGGAACAACGGGTTGCCCTGCATCCGCAGCTTGCCCGCGTGTCCCGTGCTCGACACGCCGCCATCCACATACAGCATGTCCCGATAGCGCCCGTCGGAATTCAGGTCCGCGGACAGAATCCCGCGATCAGCATGGCTGCCATCCCCCTCTTGGGCGCGCAGCACCACCGCGCCCGCACCATCCCCGAACAACACACAGGTCGACCGGTCGGTCCAGTCCATGATGCGGCTGAACGTCTCGGCGCCGATGACAAGCAGGCATTTCGCCTGTCCCGCAAGTATCAGAGCGTTGGCATTGGTCAGCGCATAGATGAACCCGGCGCAAACGGCCTGCACATCAAACCCGAACCCCCGCGTCATGCCCAGATCGCGCTGCACCATGGTCGCCACGGATGGAAATGTCAGGTCCGGCGTCGAGGTGGCGACGATGATCCCATCCACCGCATCCACATCCAACCCTGCGTTCTCAAGCGCGGCACGCGCAGCCCGCACGGCAAGATCCGACGTGGTTTGGCCCTCTGCCGCGAAGTGTCTCCGCTCGATCCCGGACCGCGTTCTGATCCATTCATCCGAGGTATCCAGAGTCTTCTCGAATTCGGAATTGGGGACGATACGGTCCGGCAGATAGTGCCCGACGCCTTCAACGACGGCACGAAGCGTCATTCGGTTTCACCATGTATTTTGGGTTCTGCAGTGGCATCTTGGTCAAGCATGTTGGCGGATGCAACCCTTGCAGCCAGCTTTTCCGAAAAGCCCTTCTGCGCCAGTTCATAGGCCAGCTTCACCGCCGACGACACCCCCGTCGGATCGGCCGAGCCATGCGATTTGACCACCGTGCCGTTCAGCCCGAGGAACACGCCGCCATTCGCGCGCCGCGGATCGATTCGCTTTTTAAGCCGCCGTAGCGACGTATAGGCCAGCACCGACGCCAACCGTGACAGAGGGGTGTACCGGAAGGCTTCACGCAACAGTTGCGAGATAAGCTGTGCGATACCTTCGCCGGTTTTCAGCGCCACGTTGCCGGTGAACCCGTCGGTCACGATCACGTCGCACACGGTGCCCGGCAGATCGCGCCCTTCGACAAAGCCGACGAATTCGAAATCCGCATTGCGCGCATTGGCCGAAATGAGGTCATAAGCCTCTTTCAGCTCGGCGCGTCCCTTATGCTCTTCGGTGCCGACATTCAGCAACCCGACCCGTGGCCGATCCAGCCCGAAGCCGTTGCGCGCATAGGAAGTGCCCATCAGCGCATATTGCATCAGATCCTTGGCATCGGCCCGGATATCCGCG
>JALQUE010000032.1 GCA_023260815.1 Roseovarius sp. | reverse complement strand
GGCGGATCGCGATCCTGCATGCCGTGGCGCATATCGAGCTTAAAGCCGTGGACCTGCACTGGGACATAATCGCGCGCTTCGGCCATGTCCCCATGCCGATCGGCTTCTATGATGACTGGGTCAAATCCGCCGACGAAGAATCCAAGCATTTCAACCTGATATGCGACTGTCTTGACGCACAAGGCAGCCATTACGGCGCCCTTCCCGCCCATGCCGGCATGTGGCGGGCCGCCGAAGACACGGCCCTGGACCTGATGGGCCGGCTGGCCGTCGTGCCGATGGTCCTCGAAGCCCGTGGCCTCGATGTCACCCCCGGCATGATCGACATTTTCCAAAAGGCCGGCGACACCGCCGCGGTCGACGCGATGCAGGTGATCTACGCCGAAGAGGTTCACCACGTCGCCTATGGCTCCAAGTGGTTTCATTTCCTGTGCGGTCGCCATGACATCGACCCCACACAGGCGTTCCACGACCTCGTCCGCACCTATTTCCACGGCCCCCTCAAGCCGCCCTTCAACGAGGAAAAACGCGCCGAGGCCGGGATTCCCCCCGATTTCTACTGGCCACTGGCCGACCAACCCTCTTCGAAAGCATAGGCAACCCCTTGGGGATCGGCGATTTTTCGCCGTTCCGGCAACAATCAGCCTATTTGGCGGCCACCTTTGCCCAAAAACCTTGCCCCGAGCGATTCCACTCGGTAAGCCATTTTTTGCAGGTGCCCGGTCACAAAAGATGACCAGTTGTAACAAGCACCGCGATTGAGAAGGGTTACAAGGGACGGTGGTCTTGCGGACAAGAATTGCAATCAGGCTTCATACCCTGCTCGAACGGTACTTCCCCGAGCGTCGGGTTTTCCTCAAGTCGGACAACGACACGCGGTTCATCCGTCTTAGGCCCCACTCGCAACTTCTTGCCTTCCTCGGCGCCTCCTCCATCGTCGCCTGGGCGATCATCGCCACCGCCATCCTGCTGATGGACAGCATCGGGTCGGGCAATTTCCGCGAACAGGCCAAGCGTGATCAGCGCACCTACGAATACCGCCTCAACGACCTTGCCGACGAACGCGACAAGCGCGCCGAAGAAGCCCTTGCCGCTCAGGAGCGCTTCAACTCGGCGCTCGAACAGATTTCCCTCATGCAGTCCGAATTGCTGGCCTCCGAAACCCGGCGCCGCGAAATGGAAACCGGCATCGAGGTGATCCAGACCACCCTGCGCCGCGCCATGAACGAACGCGACGCCGCCCGCGAACAGGCGGTCGAACTGGCTCTGGCCATGGAAGACAGCGGCGCGGCCCCCGGCACCTCGGGCGCCGAAGGCGATGGCACCATCGATTTCCTCGCCGCCGCCCTTCAGGACACCGCCGAAGAACGCGACCGCATCCAGCGCGACGCGCAGGACGCCTTGGTGCAGGCCGATGACATGGCCCTGCAGATCGCCCTGATGCGCGACCAGAACGATCAGATCTTCTCTCAGCTGGAAGACGCCATGACCATCTCGGTCGAACCGCTCGACAAGATGTTCCGCGCCGCCGGCATGGATACCGACAAGATCCTCGACAGCGTGCGCCGCGGCTATTCCGGTCAGGGCGGCCCGCTGACCCCGCTCAGCGTCTCGACCCGCGGTCAGGAACCCTCGTCCGACGCGCTGCGCGCCAATCGCATTCTCGATCAGATGGATCAACTGAACCTCTACCGGATCGCCGCGCAAAAGGCGCCTTTCGCCATTCCGGTGCAGGATTCCTTCCGCTACACCTCGGGCTTCGGGATGCGGTGGGGCCGGATGCACAAGGGCACAGATTTCGCCGCGCCACACGGCACACCGATCTATTCCACCGCCGACGGGATCGTCGTTCACGCCGGCTGGCTGTCGGGCTACGGGCGTCTGGTCAAGATCCAGCACGAGTTCGGAATCGAGACCCGCTACGCCCATTTGTCCAAAATCACCGTGCGCGAAGGTCAAAGGGTCTCGCGCGGACAACGGATCGGTGATATGGGCAATACTGGACGTTCCACGGGCACCCACCTACACTACGAAGTCCGTGTCGGCGGCAAGGCCGTCAACCCCATGATCTATATCAAGGCTGCTAATGATGTTTTCTAAGAGCAAAATCAACGATCCCGCCCCCAAGGCAGAAGATCCAAGACAGACTTCCATGCCTGATCGGTCGGCCGACACTTCCTCTTCCGGGTCCGAATTCAAGGCGTCGGCCCCCAAGGCGAAACCGCCCGCATCGATCCTTTCGGCAGATCTGCACATCACCGGCAACCTCAAGACAACCGGCGATATTCAGGTCGAAGGCACCGTTGAAGGCGACATTCGCGCGCATCTGCTGACGGTTGGCGAAGGCGCCACCATCAAGGGTGAAATCGTTGCCGATGACGTCGTCATCAATGGCCGTATCGTTGGCCGCGTGCGCGGTCTCAAGGTCCGTCTGACTTCGACAGCGCGCGTCGAAGGCGACATCATCCACAAGACGATCGCCATCGAATCCGGCGCCCATTTCGAAGGCTCGGTTCAGCGTCAGGACGATCCCCTGAACGGCAAGTCGGGCGCCCCCAAAACTGCAGGCGCGCCGGCCTCCGGCAACGCCCCCGCGCCCGCCAGCCCTCAGCAGCCCGCCGCCAAGGCAGGCTCCTGACCTTCAGGCATCCCGCCGGGACACATAGTTTGCAAAAGGCGCCCTGCTCCGCAGCGGCGCCTTTTTCCTGTCCAGCGACCGGCCATCCACCACGCACCGAATCGTCGGCTCACACCGCTCAGACCGCGCGCCGCTCGGCCAGGGCCGCGATCCCCATGGCCATCACCGCCCCCGCCGCGTTGAAAACCAGATCAAGCGCAGTGTTGTAATACCCGCCCACATTCGTCTCGGGCACCATCAGGACCGCCGTGAACTCGATCATCTCGTTCAGCGATCCAAGCCCCATCGCCCCGATCACCGGATAGACCAGCGCCGTGGCTGTCCCCGCCGTCCGGGGAAAATGCCGGATCAACAGATGCCGCAACAGCCACGCCGTCACCCCGAACCCGTAGGCATGCACCAGTTGATCGTATTTCAGGATGACATAGGCGTCCGTCTCGACCAGCGGGATCAGCACCAGATTATACAGCACCGCCCCCCTCACGGGCACGCCGCCACCAGCCATATGCGCCAGCCCCCAGATCGACAGCGCCCACAGCATCGCCACCGGATAGGCCGCCTTGCGCGCCGACAGCCCGATCAGCGTCACAAGACAGATCATCGTGACGACATAAACGATGAATTCCGCATTGCCGATCGACAGGAACCAGACGGTGAACACCACGATATAGGTGATCGTGAACAGGGCAACGGCGGCTTCGGATCGGGTCAGTCGCATCATCGGACCTCGCATATCGGCGGCGCTGCGGCGGGCATATGTGTACGGAAGGGACACACCTGCGGTCAGTCAACCGTTGTTTGGTCCCAAACCCGTGTCGGACTCGTACGAACCGTACACATCCAAGCCGGGCCTTACGCCTCCAGCTCGGCATCCCAATAAAGGAAATCCAGCCAGCTTTCATGCAGGTGATTGGGCGGAAACTTGCGGCCCATATTGCGCAACTGCTCTGCGCCCGGTTGACGCGGTGGCTTTTGCAGGCTCATCCCCGCTTTCCGCAAGCTCTTGGAACCTTTGCGCAAATTGCATCGGCTACAGGCCGCGACGACGTTTTCCCAACTGGTGATTCCCCCGCTGGCGCGCGGCACGACATGGTCAAAGGTCAAATCCCCCTTGGCCCCGCAATACTGACAACAGAATTCATCCCTCAGGAAAAGATTGAACCTCGTAAACGCAACCCGCTTCTGCGGCTTCACGAAATCTTTCAGAACGATCACACTCGGAAGACGAATTTCGGTGCTTGGGCTTCGGACCGTGCTCTCATATTCTGCAACGATTTCAACACGATCCAGATAAACTGCCTTGACCGCGTCCTGCCAGGACCAAAGCGATAACGGGTAATATGACAAGGGCCGATAATCGGCGTTCAGGACCAAGGCCGGAGTCTGTCTCAGCGCCGCCGGTTCCCGGACGAACTCGGTTCTGAATTCACCGTCCATCTTTCATACTGCCCCCGCTCGATCCACGCCCTATGCCGATCCCGGGACGGGACATCCCGCCCCTTTCTTTGGATAACTATATATCGTGTTCGTCACCTGACAAGCCCCGCATATACGGCATATCTGGGGGATGGGTAATCCGCCCTGGTAACGCCCGTATGACACTTATCCACAGGTTTTCCCGGCCCTGCACGGGCTTGACCGGGTGCCACCCTGTGCGCCAAGCTGGCCCCGCACCCACGTCGAGGCCATGCCATGACCGACAGAAGTTTGCCCCCAGCCCCCGTTCCCGACGCGATTCTCGAGGCATCTCTTTATGCGCAAGACCTTGACTCTGCTCGGATTTTCTATGGCGGCGTGTTGGGATTGACCGAAGTTGTGTATGCCGAGGGGCGGCATGTGTTCTACCGTGTCGGGCCAACGATCCTGTTGATCTTCAACCCGGACGCCACCGCCCAAGGCAGCACCGATCCCGCCATGCCCGTCCCCGGCCACGGCGCCCACGGCCCCGGCCACCTGTGTCTTTCCGCCACGCCCGACCAGATCGACACATGGCGCACACGCCTCATCGCCACCGGCCACCAGATCGACGCCGATTTTCAATGGCCCAACGGCGCACGGTCCCTGTATGTCCGCGATCCCGCTGAAAACTCACTGGAATTTGCCGAACCCCGTCTCTGGGGTTGATCCTTCAGAAATTCATTTTGTCGCGCATGAAGGCCAGCGCCACCTGCAACCCGTCCGGTGCGATGCCATGCGCGGTGCCTTTCATGACATGGGCATAGACATCCTTCCACCCCGCCGCCTGCAGCGCCTCGGCGGCCTGCGGCAACGATTGCGGCGGCACCACGTCATCGGCATCGCCATGAATCAGGATGACCGGCGGTCTCGAAACCACCTCATCCTCCAGCAATTCAGGCCGCAACAGCCGCCCCGAGAACGCAACGATGCCCGCAACCGGATCATCGCGGCGTGGCGCGACATGCAGCGCCATCATCGTGCCCTGACTGAACCCGAACAGAACCACCTGCTCGGGCATGACATCTTCATCCACCATCAGCGCATCAAGAAAGGCATTCAGATCATTCGCCGCCGCCAACAGCCCGCGCTCGGACTCCTCTTCGGAGGATCCATCGATCCAAGGGATCGGAAACCACTGATAACCGGTCGGCATCATCGGAATCGTCTCGGGCGCATCCGGCGCCACGAACAGCGTGTCCGGCAGATGTTCGGCCAGCACATCGGCAATCCCCAAAAGGTCCGCCCCGTTTGCTCCATAGCCGTGCAAGAACACCACAACCGAGCGGGTCGTTCCGGACAGCGGCTCCTTGCGGCCGGCCTGCAATACGCGTGTCATCTGGTCACTATCCCCTTTGTTTCACAAGCGCATCGCACAGCGCCGGTCATCGCGCAATATCGCGCTGGTCTTTTCAAGCCGCCAGAGCACCTAGCGGATGCCCTCGCGCCGGATGCGTTGCGCATAATAGGCCCACAAGATGCGCGCCGCGACCGATCTCCAGGGGCGCCACGCCTCGGACATGGTGCGCAACACACGTTCACTGGGCCGGTCGGGCAAGTCGTAAAGAAGCTTGGCACCCTCCTGCAACGCCAGATCACCCGGCGCGAACACATCCGCCCGCCCCAGGCTGAACATCGCATAGATTTCTGCAGTCCAGACCCCGATGCCCGGCACCTCTGTCAGAATGTCGATCACCTGATCGGTCGGCGCGTCGCGCAAGGCGCGGTAATCGATCCGCGCGTCAGCCAGCGCGCGGGCATAGCGGATCTTCTGCCGGCTGAGGCCTGCGGCGCGCAGGTCGTCATCGCTGGCCCACAGGATCTTGCGCGGCCCGGTAAGCCTTGCGGCCTTCATCCGTGACCAGATGGCATCGGCCGCAGCCACGCTGACCTGTTGGCTGACGATCGCATTGAGCAGTTGTTCGAATCCGTCTGGACGCCGCCGCAGCGGCAGCGGCGCAGTCAGATCATGGGCATGCGCCATGCGCGGACAGGCCGCGCGCAGATGGGCCGCACCTTCCTCGACATCGGCCAGCGTTTCGATGACGCGCCCGGTCACAGGGATGCCACCCAGTCCAGCGCCTGCTGGGCGGTTTCGACCCGGAAGGCATCGGGTTGTTGCGGTCTGTTGAGCATGATGACAGGAATACCAAGTTGGCGCGCGGCATGCAATTTCGTGCGCGGCACGTCGCCGCCGGCATTCTTGACGATCAACCAGTCAATGCCGAGCCGCGAAAATGTCTCGACCTCATCCGCCACCGAAAATGGCGGCCGCCCGACCAGGAAGTCGCCATTCGGAAACGGAAACGGCCCCTCGGGCGGGTCGATCTGGCGACATATCAGACGGCAAGCCGACAGATTGGCGAACCGGTCCAGCGTCTGCCGTCCAGTGGCAAGAAAAACCGTGGCCCCCGGCGCGATGTGATCGGCGGCCTGCTCCTCACGGTCAAGCAAGGTCCAGTCATCGCCCGTCTCAGGCTCCCAAGGTGGGCGCAGAACCTGGCAATAGGGCAGCCCCGTCTTGTGACAGATGTCCGCGCTGCGCTGGCTGATCCGATATGCGAATGGATGCGTGGCATCCAGTACGGCGGTGATGCCCGCCTGCGCAAGATAGGCGCGAAATCCTTCGGCACCGCCAAATCCACCGATCCGCGTGGGCAGCCCGGTGGGCTTGGGCGCGCGTGTCGCCCCGGCCAGCGACGCGATGGCGGGTCGCCCCTCGGCGGCCAGGGCGCGCGCGATCACCTGCGCCTCGCCAGTCCCGGCCAGCACGAGCAGCGTCATGCGCCGGCCCTTGCGATGATCCGGCCCTCGCGGTCGATCACGACCGTGTCCGCGACCACCTCGGGCGGGAGCATGGCGCGCACGCTGTGCAATGCGGCGTCTGCAACCCAGTCGGCCATCGGTGCGCCAATCGTGTCATAGGCTTGTAGCGCCGTGTTCATGAACGTCACCTCGGGTTCCGCCAGCACCTTGGCCAGCTGATCAAAATCCACCTGGCTGCGGCCCGAATGCAGATCGCGGGCGCCCTGGGCCAGCTTGGTCATCTTGCCGATCCCGCCACCGATGGTGATGCGCGGCACAGGATGTTTCGCCAGGTATTTCAGCAAACCACCAACAAAATCTCCCATGTCGAGCATCGCGGTGTCGGGCAAACCATAGAGCGTCTGCACGGTCTTTTCGCTGGTGGCCCCCGTGCAGCCCGCCACATGGTTGTGGCCTGCCCCACGGGCCACGTCGATCCCGCGATGGATCGAGGCAATCCACGCCGCACAGGAAAACGGGCGCACGATGCCCGTGGTCCCGAGGATCGATATCCCACCCTTGATGCCAAGCCGCGGGTTCCATGTCTTCTGCGCAAGCGCCTGACCGCCGGGAACCGAGATCATGATCTCGATATCGGGGGATTCGCATAGGCGTTCGGCCATGTCTTCGACGGTTTGGATCATCATCTGGCGCGGCACGGGGTTGATCGCAGGCTCGCCCGGCGCGATGGGCAAGCCCGGCATGGTCACCATGCCCACACCGTCCCCCGCACGGAACACCACCCCTTTTCCGGCGCAACAGGCCGTGACACGGACCATGATCAGCGCACCATGGGTCACATCCGGATCGTCGCCGGCATCCTTGATCACCCCCGCCTCTGCCCAGCCATCGCCGTGTCGGGCCTGAACGATATCGAACGCGGGCGTCTCGCCCTTGGGCAGGGTGATTGTCACCCGCGCAGGCGGCCCCTCGCCCCATAGCATCATAAGCGCCGCGCGCGTGGCGGCGGTGGCACAGGCGCCCGTGGTCCAGCCACGTCGCAGCTCCTTGGCGGGTTTGCGGCTCATCTCGGGCGGACTATAGAGCCGCGTCGGGGCAAGGCCAATTGGCAAATTTCCGGCTCAGACACGGCGCGGATGTCGCAGCACACCGGCCAGCGTGTCGTTTGCAACCTTTCACGCGCGCCCAAGTCAGGGCATACAGAAATCCATGAGCGATTCACTTTCCCTTCCCCAAGCCGACTGGCCCGTTCTGCAACCTGGCTGGGTCTGGCTGTGCGGTGCCGGCCCCGGCGATCCGGGTCTGCTGACCCTGCATGCCGTCAACGCCTTGCGTCAGGCGGATGTGGTGATCTACGACGCGCTGGTGCAAGAGGGCATCCTGGATTGGGCGCCGCAGGCCGAGCGCATCTATGCCGGCAAACGCGGCGGCAAACCTTCGGCAAAGCAACGCGACATTTCACTGAGGCTGGTCGATCTGGCACGGGCGGGCAAACGGGTGCTGCGGCTCAAGGGCGGCGATCCGTTCGTGTTCGGGCGCGGCGGGGAAGAGGCGCAGAC